>NZ_QHJN01000081.1:0-35850 GCF_003947565.1 Actinomadura sp. WAC 06369
CCTGATCGGCGGCATCACGTTCGTCGGGCTCACCCTCTACGCGACCCCCGGCCGGTGCGGCCGTGGGTCGCGTAGAGGGTGAGCCCGACGAACGTGATGCCGCCGATCAGGTTCCCGACGATGGTCGGGATCTCGTTCCACACGATGTAGTCCATGACCGAGAAGTCGCCGCCGAGCATCAGGCCGGACGGGAACAGGAACATGTTGACGATCGAGTGCTCGAACCCCATGTAGAAGAACATCATGATCGGCAGCCACATGCCGATCACCTTGCCGGGCACGGACGTCGACATCATCGCCGCGACGATGCCGGTGGACACCATCCAGTTGCACATGACCCCGCGGATGAACAGCGTCAGCATCCCGGCCGCGCCGTGCTCGGCGTACCCGACCGTCCGGCCCTCGCCGATCGTCCCGAGCTGCTGCCCGACCGCGTCCGGCGGCGTCGAGAACCCGTAGGTGAAGATCACCGCCATCATGACCGCGACGGTCAGCGCACCGCCGAGGTTGCCGACGAACACCAGGCCCCAGTTGCGCAGCATCGCGCGCGGCGTCACCCCGCGCCGCTTGTCGAGCAGGGCGAGCGGGACGAGCGTGAACACGCCGGTCAGCAGGTCGTACCCCATCAGGTACACGAGGCAGAACCCGGCCGGGAACAGCAGCGCGCCGAGCAGCGGCTCCCCGGTCTGCACGGTGACCGTGACCGCGAACGCCGCGCCGAGCGTGAGGAGCGCGGCGGCCATGAACGCGCGGATGAGCGTGTCGCGCGCGGACAGGAAGGTCTTCGCCTCGCCGGCGTCGACCATCTTCCTGACGAGATCGGGCGGGTTCACATAGGACACGAGGCCACTCCTCTGCCGTGGACGGACCGGAAGAGCACCGACCCATTCCGGGGTATTCGGACCGACCAGGAGAGTCTCGGCAGCGTTGATGCCCGCCGTATGACGGCTCGGAGTTGGGCGCGTTACGTTCGTCTCACACGCCCGGCGCGGCGCTGTCAGATCAGCACCGGCGGCTCGGCCCGGGGGCCGATCACCAGCGGTAGTCGAGGAATTTGCCGTCGAAGGTGATGACGACGCGGTCGCCGTCCGGGTCGGGGCGGCGGGCGAAGTCGACCCGGAAGTTGATGGCGCTCATGATGCCGTCGCCGAATTCGTCGTGGATGAGTTCTTTGAGGGCGGGCCCGTAGACGGACAGCGCCTCGGCGAACCGGTAGATCGTGGGGTCGCTCATCACGGCCGGATCGGTGCCCCGGGTGGGCTGGAGCGCCAGGCTCTCCGCGACGGCCGCGTCCAGCTCGAGGAACGCGCACACCCGTTCGGCCTGCTCGCGGGGCATCGGGTGCTGCCCGAGCAGCGCCGCGGTCGCCCACACGGCCGGGGCGCCGATCTCCTCGGCGATCCGCGTCCAGGTGAGGCCGCGCCGCACCTTCGCGGCGGTGACGAGTGCGGCGGCGTCGGACTTGCTCATGATCGGTTCCATGCGTGCTCCTCGAAGGCGGTCGGGTGCCGTCAGGCTGCCGCCTCCGCAAGCGCCCGGCAATTGTTCGCCGGGGCCGAAATCAACTCTTAACTCCGGGGAAATGGATCCTTTTGACGGGCCGTACCGCGGTTACCGCCGGGCAACACACCCGAAACGCGCCCCCGCCCGCGGGGACGCGAAAGGCCGGGAGGCCCGTGTGCGGGCCTCCCGGCGGTTCAGCGGAGGGCCTTGCGGAAGGCCCCGTAGGTGTCGCTCGCGCCGATCGCCAGGATGACCAGCGTCGCGGCGGTGTAGAAGGAGCCGGGGGTCGTCCAGTCGTCGCCGTTGACGGCGTCGAGGAACTCGGGGTTCAGGATGTCCTGCCGGTACACGACCCACGCGAGCGGCAGCGTGACCAGGGCCTGCGCGGCGGCGTGCCAGCCCGCCAGCGGGACGGTCCAGCCGCGGCGCGCGACCCGCACCAGGTTCACCGCGATGAGGGCGACGAGCCCGGCGACGATCGGCCACATCCAGAAGGACCACAGGTCCGGAGCGAGCACCTGCATGCGCTCGCCGTCCGCGCGGTACGGCTCGGCGGTCCGCTGCCAGACGATCAGCCCGAGCAGCAGCGCGTCCCACACCACGACCGCGATCGCCGCGCGGCCGCCGTCGTCCGGGCGGCGCGGCGCGGTCAGGTCGTCGGGCGTCCACGTGCGGGGCAGCGACCGCGGCGCGAACCGCTCGACGGCGGCGAACACGAGGGTGAGCCACGCGACCATCTGCGCGCCGACGGTGACGACCGTGCCGACGCCGGTGCCGATCGCCGCGCCGACGCCCGCGCCGTCGAGGACGTCCAGCACCATCATGGCGATCGTCACGGCGGGCAGCGCCACGCCCAGCAGCACCGTGAGCACCCGGACGTACGTCGGGTACAGGTCGGGCCCGATCAGGGTGAGCGGGCGGTCGGCGTACCGGGCGGCGAGCCGGATCGGGTCGCCCATCTCGGTGAGGACGGCCCGCTCCGCGGCCGCCCGGTCGGACTCGCCGCGCGCGTCGACGGCGTCCGCGATGGTGGCGCGGAGCTCGCCGGCGATGTCGTCGCGCTGGTCGGCGGGGACCCGGCGGACGACCTCCTGCACGTAGCCGTCGGTCAGCGCGCTCACCGGATCTCCTTCGTCAGTCGCGACATCGAGGTCACCAGGCTTTGCCATTCGTGCATCAGTCCTTCGCGTACGAGCGCGCCCTGGGGGCTCACCCGGTAGAACTTGCGCGGCCGGGATTCGTCGGTGTTCCACTCGCTGGTGAGCAGTCCTTGCTTCTCCAGCCGGCGCAGCAGGGGGTAGAGGGTGTTGCCGTCGACCGTGACCCCGGCCTCATTGAGCGTCTCCAGGAGCGCGTAGCCGTACTGCGCGTCCTCGAGCAGCGCCAGGCAGGCCAGGACGACCGTGCCGCGGCGGAGCTCCTGGGCCTGGGTGAGGATCAACTCGTCTGCGGTCACGTGTCACACCATAGTGTGCGGCACACACTAATGTCCATAGCGAGTTGCCGTGCGGGACACGCCGGTGGGCGCCGCACGCGTCGGGGCGGGCGGGTACGGTCGCTCTGCCGACGACCTCCGGAGGGTGCGATGACCGCCGAAGACCGCCTGATCGACCGCCTGATCGACCGCGTGCCGCAGCCGCCGGACGTCCCGTCCCGGCTCGCCGCCCAGGTCGCGTTCATCGTCGAGGTGGACCGGCTCAAGACCGTGCTGCGCCGCAGCGTCCTCGTCGCGGACGACCGCAGGGAGAACGACGCCGAGCACTCGTGGCACCTGGCGCTGATGGTGGCGGTCCTCGCCGAGCACGCCGACGAGCCGGTCGACGTGGGCCGCACGCTGAAGCTCGTCCTGCTGCACGACCTCGTGGAGATCTACGCGGGGGACACGTTCCTGTACGACGCGGAGGGCGCGGCGACGCAGGAGCGCCGCGAGCGGGAGGCGGCCGACCGGCTGTTCGCCCTGCTGCCGGACGACCAGGCGGTCGAGTTCCGCGCCCTGTGGGACGAGTTCGAGGAGCGGCGGACCCCGGAGGCGCGGTTCGCGAAGGCGATGGACCGGCTCCAGCCCCTGCTGCTGAACTACAACAACCGGGGCGGGACCTGGCGCACCCCGGGCGTCACCGACGCCGACGTGCGCCGCCGCAAGGCCGTCATCGGCGACGCCTCCGCCGACCTGTGGGCCTACGCCCGGACGCTCATCGACGAGGGCGCCCGCCGCGGCTGGGTCCCCGCCGCGGACGGCGACGGGGCCGCCGAGGGCGGCTGAGCCCCCCGGCGGCCCCGGTCGGCGGGCCCGGACCGCCCGGTCAGGGCGGGGTCGCGAGGTGGCGGGGGTTCGCGACGGTGAGCTTGTCGACGACGGACGCGCGGACGGCCGCGACGACCTCGTCCGCCCGGTCGTCGAAGCGGCCGTCGCGGACGCCGCGGGCCAGCTCGGCGTCGTCGGCGCACCCGAGGGACGCGAGCCGCGCGGCGTGGGCCGTCCGGTGGGCGTCGCCGAGGAGGAGTTCGCGGCGCGCGATGCGGAGGGCGGACGCGGCGACGCGCGCGTGGAAGCGGAGCCGGTCGTCGGCGTGGTCGGTCTCGAGGACGAACCGCTCGACGGCTTCGAGCAGGGCCGGTCCGGACGGCCGGTCGTGCGGCGGCGACGCCGCGCCGCCCGCCGTGCCGCCCGCCGCGCCGCCCGCGGAGTCGAGCGGGTCGGCGACGGTGACGGGCTCGGTGCGGCCGAGGGCGAGGAGCAGGTCGTGCTCCTGCTCGCAGACCTTGCGGCCGAGGACGGCGTACTCGATCGACGGGTCGGCGCCGCTGAGGTGGCGCTCGGCCTGGTGGCGGCACAGGATCGTCCAGCGGAGGGTGCCGTAGACCTCCCACCAGTGCAGGACGGCCGGGTCGGGCGGGGCGCCGCCGGCGTCGGCGTAGCCGGCGAGGAGGTCGGCGCGGGGGCCGAAGCCGCCGACGGGGTGCGGGGACCCGAACCGCCACGCCTTCACGCACAGCCACCCGAGGTCCTCGGCGGGGTCGCCGAGGTGCGCCAGCTCCCAGTCGAGGACGCCCGTGACGGCCGGGCCGTCGATCATCAGGTTGCCGTTGCGGAAGTCGCCGTGCACCACGGTGCGGCCGGTCGGGGCGGGCCGGTGCTCGCGCAGCCAGCGGAACGCGAGCTCGACGGCGGGCCGCGGCTCGTCGAACGCGTCGTAGTACTCGGCGAGCGCGTCGAGGGGGTCGGCGTCGGGCAGGCCGTCGACGGGCGCCATCGTGTGCAGGCGGGCGAGGATCGCGCCGAGCTCGCGGGCGAGCCCGGGGCGCGGGGTGCGCAGCAGCCGCCGGGGGATCGTCTCGCCCGCCAGCCGCTCCATGATCATGAACGGGACGCCGTCGAGGTCGGGGCCGTGGTCGACGAGGGTCGGGACGGGGACGCCGGCGTCGGCGGCGGACGACAGCAGCGCGGCCTCGCGCGCCATCGCCGCCGGGTCGGGGGCGGCGGGCGGGTCGCGGCGCAGCACGAGGGCGCGGCCGCCGGCGGTGAACGACCAGGTCTCGCGGCTGGCGCCGCCGGACAGCCGGTGCAGGTCCGCGACGCCGGCGCCGAGGCGGGCGGCGAGCGCGTCGCCGGGGCCGCTCATGCGCGTGCGTCCGTGCGGGCGTCCGTGCGGGCGTCCGTGCGGGCGTCCGCGCTGGCGTCCGTGCGGGCGGCGCGCTGCGCGGCGGCCAGCTCGCGGAGGGGGCCGCTGCCGCGGCTGTCGGCGTACTCCTCCAGCCGGGCGATCCGGCCGTCCCGGACGGTGACGAACAGGCAGGCGTCCAGTTCGAAGGGGCTCCCGTCGGGGAGGGAGCCGCGCAGGACGTGCCGCTGGGCGTAGCCGTCGGGCAGGGGGTCGCGGCGGACGTCCTCGTACCGCATGTCCCGCAGGGTGCGGGACAGCCAGCGGAGCGTGCGCAGGTTGTCGTCGACGGCCTGCACGCCGGCGCCGGCGTGCCAGATCGTCGCGCCGGGGGCGTACATCGCCCGGAGCGCGTCGGTGTCGCCCGAGGTGATGGCGGTGAGGAAGCGGTCCGCGAGGTCCAAGGGGGGCTCCTAGGGGTCGAGGCCGAGGGCGCGGATGGAGAGGGTGTCGAGGGTGTCGAGGAGGCGGTCGTTGGGCCCTTCGCCCTGGACGAGCCACAGGTAGAGGGAGTGGTCGACCATGGCGGCGAGGGCGCGGGACGCCATCTCGGGATCGAGGTCGGCGGGGGCGATGCCGGCGGCCTGCCAGCGGCGGATGGCCTTGGCGGAGCGGGCGACGGCGCTGGCGCGGTGCTTGCGGCGCATCTCCTGGAACTCGACGTTGAACGTGGAGACCTGCTCGATGATGGCCATCATCTTGGCGTTGCGCTGGTACGCCTCGTAGTAGGCGCGGTTGGCGCGGCGGACGCGCGCGGCGGGCGACGGGCCCTCCAGCGGGACGAGGTCGTGCTGCGTCATGTCGGCGAAGAGCCGGTCGGCGACCTCCAGGAACATGGCCTCCTTGGACGGGAAGTACGTGTAGAAGGAGCCGTACGCGACCTTGGCGTGCCGGGTGATGTGCGCGACCCGGGTGTCGAGGAAGCCGCGCTCCTCGAAGACCTCGCGGGCGGCGGTGAGGAGGCGTTCGCGGGTGCGGACGCCGCGCTCGGTCAGCGGCCCGGCCGCGCCGGTCGCGCTCTCGCCCCGCGCCTGCGTCTCGCTCGCCATGGTCCTTCTTCCCGTTCGCCCGGACTCTTGACATCCGCATGCTCTCAGGTTCAGGATCCGAGCATCGAACGAAGATGACATGACTGTCAAGTCAAGTTTTTTGGGAGGCCGCCATGGCCGCTGCCGCGCCGGGAAGCCCATGCTGATCAGCGACATCGTCGAGTACGCCGCGCGCAAGCGCCCCGACCGGCTCGCGCTCCGCTTCGAGGACGAGACGCTCACGTTCGCCGGACTGCGCGACCGCGTCCGGCGGGCCGCGAACGCGCTGCGGGCCGTCGCCGAGCCGGGCGACCGCGTCGCGGTCCTGTCCGGGAACCGCCCCGAGTACGTCGAGCTGTACTACGCCGTCCCGGCGGCCGGCATGGCGCTGACGTTCCTGAACCACCGGCTGCACCCGGCGGAGATCGCGTCGCTGGTCGCCCACGCGGAGGCGTCCGTCCTGGTGGTGGGCGGCGAGTACCTGGACGCGATGGCCGGGCTGCGGGACGCGATGCCGAGCGTGCGGCTCGTCGTCGGCCTCGACGGCGGCGGCGACCGCGCGTACGCCGACCTGGTCGCGGACGCGCCCGCCACCGAACCGCCGCGGCCCGACGAGGACTCCGTGGGCTGGCTCGTCTACACGAGCGGCACCACCGGACGTCCCAAGGGCGTGATGCTCACCCACCGGAACCTGGTCGCGGGCGTCGCGGGCTCGGCGGCGGCCTGGGAGATCCCGGACGGGTCGGTGTTCCTGTTCTGCTTCCCGCTGTGCCACGTCGGCGGCTACGCGGTCCTGGTCAACCACCTGCGGGCCTGCACGGTGGGGATCCTCCGCTCCTACGACAACGAGACGTTCCTGCGGCTGGTCGCCGAGTGGAAGGTCACGCAGACGGGCCTCGCCCCCACGATGATCGCGTTCCTGCTGGGCCATCCCGGCATCGAGGAGCACGACCTCGGCACGCTCCAGGCGATCGGGTACGGCGCGTCCGCGATCCCGGCCGAGGTGCTGCGGCGCGGCATGGACGTCCTGGGCTGCGACTTCTACCAGGGTTCGGGATGAGCGAGACCGGCGGCAACATCCTGTACTTCGGGACGGCCGAGCACCGCCGGGCCGCCGCCGGCGAGACGCGCCTCCTCGCCGCCGCCGGGCGCGTGATGGACACCGCCGACGTCCGCATCGTCGACGACGCGTTCGCGGACGTGCCGGACGGCGAGCCCGGCGAGATGGTCGTCCGCTGCGACCAGGTCATGGCCGGGTACTGGCGGGAGCCGGAGCTGACGGCCGCGTCGTTCCGGGACGGCTGGTTCCGCACCGGCGACGTCGTCCGCCGCGACGCCGACGGCATGATTTCCATCGTCGACCGGATCAAGGACATGATCGTCACGGGCGGGGAGAACGTCGCGTCCCGCGAGGTCGAGGAGGTGCTGTACCGGCACCCCGCGATCGCCGACGCGGCCGTGTTCGGCGTCCCGGACGCACGCTGGGGCGAGGCCGTCGCCGCCGCCGTCGTCACCCGCCCCGGACGGGCGCTCGCCGCCGAGGACGTCATCGCGTTCGTCCGCGAGCACCTCGGCGGCTACAAGGTCCCGCGGAAGGTCGAGTTCGTGCCCGAACTTCCGCGCAACGTCGCGGGCAAGGTCCTCAAGCGGGACCTGCGCGCCCGCCACGACGGCGGCGACGCGGCCCCCGCGGCTCCCACAGTGCAGGAGGTGTCATGAACCGCGAGTTCGAGCTGGGCGGAATCAACCATCTGGCGCTGGTGTGCTCGGACATGCAGCGCACCATCGACTTCTACTCCGGCGTGCTCGGCATGCCGCTGATCAAGACGCTGGACCTGCCGGGCGGCATGGGCCAGCACTTCTTCTTCGACTGCGGAGGCGGCGACTGCGTCGCGTTCTTCTGGTTCCCGGACGCGCCCGACGCCGTCCCCGGGATCTCCGCGCCGAAGACCCGTCCGGAGCAGGGCGAGCTGCTCAGCGCCGTCGGGTCGATGAACCACGTCGCGTTCCACGTGCCGGTCGAGAAGTTCGACGAGTACCGGACGCGGCTGAAGGAGAAGGGCGTCAAGGTCAGCCCGGTCCTCAACCACGACGACAGCGAGTTCGGCGTCGCCCCGAAGATGCAGGAGGGGGTGTTCGTCCGCTCGTTCTACTTCCAGGACCCGGACGGCATCCTCCTGGAGTTCGCGTGCTGGACGCGCGAGTTCACCGACGCCGACGTCTCCCACACCCCGAAGACGGCCGCCGACCGGCGGCCCGCGAAGGAGAGCAATGCCGCGCCTGCGTGAAGTCCCCCGAGCCGAAGTCACCGACGAACGGATCCTGTTCTTCTACGACCGGCTGTTCGCCCCCGACCGCGACCCGGCCGTCGACCACGGCACCGCCACCGGCACGCCCGGCGACTGGTGGACCGTGTTCGCGCAGGACCCGGACGTCTTCCGGCACGCCGTCCGCGGCTTCGCGCTGTACCGCGGCGCGTCCCTGGACCCGCGGTTGCGGGAGCTGGGGCAGTGCCGGGCGGGGTGGGCGCGCGGCAGCCAGTTCGTCTTCTCGCAGCACTGCAAGCAGATGCGGGCGCTGAAGATGCCCGAGGAGAAGATCGAGGCGATCCCGCACTGGCAGACGGCCGACTGCTACTCGCCGCTCGAACGGGCCCTGCTCGCCTACACCGACGGGCTCGTCCTGGACGGCGGCCGCGTCCCCGACCGGGTGTTCGAGGTCCTCAAGGAGCACCTGTCGGACCGCGAGATCCTGCAGTTCACCTACATCACCTGCATGTACGACATGCACGCCGTGATGTCGAAGGCGCTGCGGGTCGAGTACGACAACCGGCCGGAGCCGATCGTCGAGATCGCCGCGCCCGAGGGGTACGGCGACCGGGACATCTCCGACGACCTCGCCGGGAACGGCTGATGCTGTTCGCCGTGCCGGACCGGGTCCGGGACGTCCGGGACGCGGTGCACGCGTTCATGACCGAGCGGGTCGAGCCGGCCGAGGACGTCCTGAACGCGGGCGGCGACGCGGCCCGCGCGGCGATCGCGGGGCTCCAGCGGGAGGCGAAGGACGCCGGGCTGTGGGCGCTCGGGCACCCGGCGGAGCTGGGCGGCGGCGGGCTGCCGTTCCTCGACTACGTGCACGTCAACGAGGTGCAGGGCCGCAGCGAGTGGGGGCAGATCGCCCTCGGCACGTACACGCTCCAGGACTCGCTGATGCTGCACAAGTACGCGAGCCCCCGCTGGCGCGACCGCTACCTGGCGCCGATGGTGGCCGGGGAGCTGTCGCCGAGCTTCGCGATGACCGAACCGGACGTCGCGGGGTCCGACCCGACCGGCATGGAGACGACGGCCGAACTCGACGGCGACCACTGGGTGGTCCGCGGCCGCAAGTGGTTCACGACGAACGCCGCCGCGGCCGCGTACACGACCGTCATGTGCCGCACCGAGCCGGACGCCGCGTCGCCGCACCGGGCGTTCAGCATGATCATCGTGCCGACGGACACCCCCGGGTACCGGATCGTCCGGGACACGCCCGTCCTCGGGCTGGGCGGCGGCACCGGGCACGGCGGGCACTACGAGGTCGCCTACGACGACGTCCGCGTCCCCGCCGACAACCTGCTCGGCCCGCGCGGGCACGGGTTCGTCATCGCGCAGGACCGGCTCGGCCCCGGCCGGATCTTCCACTGCATGCGCTGGCTCGGCCAGGCGCAGCGCGCGTTCGAGCTGATGTGCGCCCGCCTGGACTCCCGCGTCGCGTTCGGGGAGCCCCTCGCGGCCAAGCAGCTCATGCAGAAGCACGTCTTCGACTCCTACACCGAGATCCAGGCCGCCCGGATGCTGACGCTCCAGGCCGCCGAGCAGATCGACGCGGGCTCGCAGGCGCGGATCGAGATCGGCGCGATCAAGGTCGTCGGGGCGGCGATGCTGCACAACGTGGTCGACCGCGCCGTCCAGGTGCACGGGGCGGCCGGGCTGACCGACGACTTCCCGCTGTCGCGCATGTACCGGCACGCCCGCGAGGCGCGCATCTACGACGGGCCCGACGAGGTCCACATCCAGAGCACCGCCCGCCGCATCCTCAAGGCGATGCGGTGAGACGCCGGACCCTGCTGTCCGGGCTGGCCGGGGCCGCCGCCGCCGGGGCCGTCCTCGGCGCCGGCGGCCCGGCCGCGGCGCGACCCCGCAGGAAAGGCAGGAAAATGAAGATCACCACGCTGGCGGAGGGGCTGCTGTTCCCCGAGGGGCCGGTCGCGCTCCCGGACGGCGACGTCCTCGTCGTCGAGATCCACCGGGGCACGCTGACCCGCGTCCGCCCGGACGGCACGACCGCGGTCGCCGCCGAGACGGGCGGCGGCCCCAACGGCGCGGCGCTCGGCCCGGACGGCCGCGTCTACATCGCGAACTGCGGCGGGCTGCGCCGCTTCGAGGTCGGCGGGTTCGTGTTCGCGGGCGGCATCCCGGACGACTACGAGACCGGCAGCGTCCAGGCGGTCGACCTCGCCACCGGGGCCGTCGAGACGCTCTACACCGAGGCGGACGGGGCGCCGCTGCGCGGCCCGAACGACCTGGTGTTCGACGCGCACGGCGGGATCTACTTCACCGACTACGGCAAGAGCGACGGCGTCACCGGCGACAAGGGCCGGCTGTTCTACGCGAAGGCGGACGGCTCGGCGATCACGATGATCGCCGCCGGGCTGGAGGGCCCGAACGGCATCGGCCTGTCGCCCGAGGGCGACCGGCTGTACGTCAGCGAGACCTACACGGCCCGCGTCTGGTGGTGGGACGTCACGGCGCCGGGGCGGATCGAGGGCGGCCGGTCGCTCGGCGGCTCGGGCGGCGGCAACTTCCTCTACACGGCGCCCGACTACACCAACTTCGACTCGCTCGGCGTGGACGCGCACGGCAACGTCTGCGTCGCGTCCATGGTCCACGCGGGCATCTCGGTGGTGAGCCCGCGCGGCCGGCTGGTCGACTTCGTGGACATCGACGTCGACGGCGACCCCGGCATCACGAACATCTGCTGGGGCGGCGACGGCATGCGCACCGCGTACGTCACCGCGTCCAGCACGGGGCGGCTCCTCAAGATCGAGGACTGGCCCCGCCCCGGCCTGAAGCTCAACTACGCGGGCTGACGGAGGCGGCCGGGCGGCGGCGGTCGGGCGGCGGCGAGCCGCCGCCCGGCCGCCGCCGCCTTGCGCTCTGCACACTGACGCGCCCCCTCGGCCCCGTCAGGGCTGGAGGAGGAACAGCCTGCGGTCGACGCGGTCGAGGGAGCCGCGCCGGGCGAAGACCAGGCCGGTCGCGAAGTCCACGAGCTGCTTGGCCTCCTCTTCGGGGAGATCGGTCAGATCCATGAGCACGGTGACTCCCTTGCGGAAGTAGTGCCCGACGTAAAGCACCTCGTTGTAGTTCTGCGGACGCAGCGTCTTCACCACGCCCCCCAGTCTGCCCCGGCGGTTCCGCGCCCGCCAGGCGAGGACGTCCGGGCGGGCGCGGAACCTCCGGGGCGCGATTGGCGGGCTCATTCACGGAGAGGGAAGGGGAGTGGAAAAAGATTTGTCGGCGCCCGCGCTAATCGGGGCGAGACGCAGGTCGCGGGAGGGACGGGAGTTTCCCGTTGGTGGCGGTGGGAAATCTGGAGGTTAGAGAGAACGGAGGCGGTTGGCCATGGAGGTCGTCCTCGAAATGACGTTGCCGAGGAGCGCGGAGAGCGCGCCTCTCGTGCGGCGGACGCTCGACGCCTCGCTCCGCGGCCTCGGGGTCACCTCCGAGATACGCGCCGACATCGCGCTCGCGGTCGGGGAGGCGTGCGCGAACGTGGTGCAGCACGCGGCGGCGGGCAGGGAATACGAGGTCAGGGCCCGGATGGACGGGTACCGGTGCATCGTGGAGGTCGTCGACGAGGGCGGGGCGGCGGACCCCGCGCAGTGGGGCGGCGCACCGGCACCGCCGCTCGCCGAATCCGGGCGGGGGCTGCAGTTGATGCGGGCCTTCACCGAGGACGTCCGGATCAGTGACCGCATCCATCGCGACGGCGCGGTCGTGCACTTCGAGAAGTCGCTGTACGGGACGGTCGGAGAGGCCGTGGAAGGGGCCGCCGAAGAGGTCCCGGCGAGCTGAGGAATCGCCGCCGGAAAGGACCGGCGGAATGGCGGGGCCGGACGGGTTGGTCCGGCCCGGCGGCGGACGCGCCGCGCGCCGCCGGGCCGGCGTCGGGTCAGCCCGTGACCGGCAGGTCGCGCCGCACCGGGGTGGGCGCGGGGGCCTTGGGCTGCTTCTTGTGGACGGCCGGCGCCGGGCGGCCGCACGTGGCGGACGCGACGCTCAGCGTCGTCGGCTCCGTCAGCGGCAGCGTCAGCTCCATCGCGGTGACGTTCATCCGCCCGTCCGACATCCGGCGCTGCTTGTTGAGCGTCAGGGTCGCGTCGCCGACGCCCTCGATCCGCACCGGGATGCGGGTGTTGGGCGGCGGGGCCGCGTCGAGGCGGCGGCCCGCGATGCGGGCGTCGGCGAGGTGCGCCGAGCCGCGGCCGCCGTCGCACTTGGCCGCGACCGCGCTGGCCAGCAGGTCGGCGGACGGGACGCTCAGGCGGGCGACCTTCGAGCGGGCGCGGGACGCCGACGCGCGGACGTCCAGCGCCTCGGCCCGCACGAACTTCGTGCCCTTCTCGCGCAGCAGGCTCTTCTCGACCTGCTCGCCGCCGGACGACACGGCGGGCACCGGCGCGATGTCGAGCGGCCCGGTGAGGGTGAGCCCGTAGGCGGACCCGGCGGCGCCGCCGGAGCCGGGCTCGGCCAGCGCCGGGTCGGCCAGCGCCGGGGCGAGCGCCGCGGCGAGGCCGGTGGCCAGCAGGCCCGCGGTGGTCAGGCGTCTGAGGGAAACTCGCATGGAAGACTCCGATTCGTGGGAGCGGGTGATCAGTCGTTGATGAGGACGAGCGTCCCGAGCGGCACCCGGGACAGCTTCCGCAGCGCGTCGTCCGGCACCCGCACGCAGCCGTGCGTGGCGGCCCGGCCGAAGACCGACGGGTCGTGCCAGCCGTGCAGCGCCACGGTGCCCGGTCCGCCGCCGAACGTGTCGAGCGTGTCGGAGTGCGCGCCGAGCGGCAGCACCAGCTTCTTGTCCTTCGGCGCGAGCTGCGCCATGACGAACGTGCGGCCGGTGGGCGTGGGCGTGGCGGCCGCACCGATGGCGACCCGCCAGCGTCCGACCGCCTTGCCCGACTCGTGCAGCGTGAGCCGCCGGTCGCCGAGGTCGACGGTGACGAGGTAGGGCGTGCGCGCGGTGCGCAGCCCGTCGCCGGGGATCCACCCGGACGCCCGGTTGGGGCGGCTGGGCAGCAGGACGCGCAGCCAGCCGCCGGAGCTCTCCACGACCGGGACCCAGGTGGGGCCGCCGAGCTGTTCCGTGGGGAGCGTGGCGACGCGGCG
The DNA here is from genome assembly GCF_003947565.1 of Actinomadura sp. WAC 06369. NCBI lineage: Bacteria > Bacillati > Actinomycetota > Actinomycetes > Streptosporangiales > Thermomonosporaceae > Actinomadura > Actinomadura sp. WAC 06369. The sequence continues at coordinate 13,621 of NZ_QHJN01000081.1, forward strand.
CCCGCCGGGCCGGTCGTGCACCGGCAGCGGCTTCGGCGGGTGCACGACGAGGCCGTCGGCCGCGTCCCGTCCGGCGTCGGCGGGCGCGCCCTCGACGGTGGTGAACGTGGTCGCCTCCGGCACGGCCGCGTCGTCGGCGGCCGCCTTCGCCGCCGCCCCGGTGGACGGTCCGCCGGACGGCTCCGCGGCGGATCCCCGTCCGGGGCCGCCCCCGCAGCCGGCCAGCAGCAGCGCCGCGGCCGGGACGAGCGCACTCACCGTGATCGCTCGATTCCGTAGCGCAGTCATCGTCGCCATGGTGCGGGATGCTAGTGGTGGGAAGGGCGTGCGTAGCGGGAATTCGGAAAATGCCACGCCGGGGGCGGCTATTCCGCTCGCATTGATGCGCCTATTTCTGGTTTGTCGGGGGCAATGCGGCTAAGGGAGAAAAGCGGGCATCGCGAGGAGTGCGGGGGATGCCGCGGGCAAGGGCGGGCAAGACGGGCGTCCCGGGGTCAGGCGGGCGTCCCGGGATCAGGCGGGCAGCGAGAACGAGCCGTCCGGCCCGGCCTTCGACGCCGCCTCGTGGAACTCCGCCAGCCCCCACAGCAGCGCCGTCCGCGCGGACGTCGGCATCGACGCCAGCACCCGCGCCAACTCCTCGCGGCGCCGCAGGCGCAGCCGGTCGAGCAGGTCGAGGCCGTCCGCGGTGAGCCGCACCGTGACCTCCCGCCGGTCCCGGCCGGGGTCGCGCATCAGCAGCCCGGACGCCTCCAGCCGGTCGCACAGCCGGCTCGCCGACGACACCAGCGCGCCGAGCCGCTCCGCCAGGCTGCTGACGTTCAGCGGGCGCTCCTCCAGGGCGAGCAGCGCGCGCAGCTGCGTCGCCGGGATCGGGACGTCCGGGGCGTTGTGCGCACGTGACCACACGGTCATGAGCACGGCCGCGGCGTCATCGAGGGCGGCCGCTTCCTCTGCGGCCCCATCACCCGGCGTGCCGACCATGTACTCCACTGTAGGCGCCCGGCGGACGATCGCGAGAGCCAGCTCCCGCCCCGGCGGATTCACCGAGGTCGTCCGGCCGCCGCCGCCGCGGCCCGCGCCGGGCGGGCCGGGCGGGGCGTCAGCGGGGGAGCTTGACGACCGACACGAAGAAGTCGTCGATCTGCCGGACGACCGACACGAACCGCTCGAAGTCGACCGGCTTGGTCACGTAGGCGTTGGCGTGCAGGCGGTAGCTGCGCAGGATGTCCTCGTCGGCCTCGGACGTCGTCAGCACCACGACCGGGATGCTGCGCAGCTCCTCGTCGTCCTTGATCTCGCTCAGCACCTCGCGGCCGTCCTTGCGCGGCAGGTTCAGGTCGAGCAGGACCAGGTCGGGGCGCGGCTTGCCGGCGTACTCGCCCTCGCGGCGCAGGAACGCCATCGCCTTCTCGCCGTCCTCGACCACGTGCAGGAAGTTCTGCACCTTGTTGTGCTCGAACGCCTCCGTGGTGAGCAGGACGTCCCCGGGATCGTCCTCGACCAGCAGCACCTCGATGGGGCGGGGTCCGTCAGTCATGCCGTCGGTCATCGGTCTCTCTCTCGGGAAGGGTCCAGCGGAACGTGGTGCCGGAACCGGGCGCGGTGTCGGCGTCCGTGCCGGCGTCGGTGCCGGTCTCGCCGTCGCCCCGCTCCGCTCCGGCCGGTTCTTCCGTATCCGTTTCTTCTGTGTCGGCTTCTTCTGTGTCGGGTTCTTCTGTGGCCAGCCAGATGCGGCCGCCGTGGTATTCCACGATCTTCTTGCACAGCGCCAGGCCGATGCCGGTGCCGGAGTACTCGTCGCGCTGGTGCAGCCGCTGGAAGATGAGGAAGATGCGGTCGGCGTACCGGGGTTCGATGCCGATGCCGTTGTCGGAGCAGTGGAACTCCCACTCGCCGTCCCGGTGGGCGGCGCCGAGGGCGACGCGCGGCGCCACGCCCTCGCGGCGGAACTTGATCGCGTTCCCGACGAGGTTCTGGAACAGCTGCGTGAGCTGGCTGCGGTCCCCGGGGACGGCCGGCAGCTCGCCGACGTCCACGGTCGCGCCCGTCTCCTCGATCAGCGCGTCCAGGTTCGACACCGCCTGCCGGGCCACCTCGTTCAGGTCGACCGCGTCCTCGATCCGCGACATCCGGCCCACCCGCGAGAACTGCAGCAGGTCGTTGATGAGGGCCTGCATGCGCTTCGCGCCGTCCACCGCGAACTCGATGTACTGGCGGCCCCGGTCGTCGAGCTGGTCCCCGTACCGGCGCTCGATCATCTGGCAGAAGCTCGCGACCTTCCGCAGCGGCTCCTGGAGGTCGTGGCTCGCCACGTACGCGAACTGCTCCAGCTCGGCGTTCGAGCGGCGCAGCTCCTCGGCCTGCTCGGTGAGCTGCCCCGCCGCCCGGACGCTGGCGCCCCACTCGTCGATGATGCGCCGCCGCATCGCGTCGATGATCGCGGCGAGCTCGTGCAGCTCCGCCGGCCCCGACACGTCCAGCGGGTGCGCGAAGTCCCCCTGCGCCACCGCGCGGACCCGGTCGGTCATGGACGACACGGGCTTCAGCACCGTCCGCCGGATCAGCACCGCCATCGCGATGACCGCCGCGGCCACCAGCCCGAGCGCGAAGCCGGTCCCCCACAGCGTCGCGCGGCCGCGGGCCTCCAGCCGGTCGGCGGCGTCCTCGTGCAGGGTCGTGATGGCGCCCTGCAGCCGCTGGACGCCGCCGCGGACGGTGTCGTACAGCCGCCGGCCGCGGTCGTCCTGCTCCTCCGTCAGCCCGGTCCCCGCCCCGCGGGCGATCAACGGCTCGGCGAACGCGGCCCGCCACGCCGCGGCGTCCGCCTCGGTCCGGTCCAGGAGCGCCACGACCTCCTCGCCGCCCGACACCCCGGCCAGCAGCCGGCGCATCCGGGCCGCCGCCGCGGTCTCCCGCTCGACCGCCGCGCGGAACTCGGCGAGCGCCTCGGCGCCGCCGTCCTTCGCGAACGACCGGATCGCGGTGTCCTGCGCGTTCAGCGACGATGTGACCTCGAACTGCTCGAGGGTCGCCTGCGACACCTGGCGGACGAGCTCCTCGCGGGCCCCGTCGTTCTGGTAGAGCGCCGCCCCGGCCAGGGCGAACGCGCCCGCCAGCAGGAGCGCGAGGACCAGCGAGCCCGTCCGGTACAGGTTGCGCAGGCTCACCCGGCTCAGCCCGTGCGGCTCCGGGTACTCGGCCTCGGGCAGGACGACCGGGGGGCCGAAGCCCTCGGATGTCCGCGCCTCGGCGGCCCGCTCGTCGCCGCCCGCCGCGGTGTCGGCGGATTCGGTGGTGTCTGCGGTGGTCGCGTCGTTCCCGGTGTCGTTCTTCGTGGTGCCGTCCTCGGTCGTGTCGTTCGTTGGGGCGTTCTTGGGGGCGTTCTTGGGGGCGTCCGCCGTCGTGCCGTCGTCCGGGCGGGGCGCCGGCGGGCCGGTCACAGCTCTCCGCGGCTGAGCAGCAGCACCGCGAGGTCGTCGGACAGGACGTCGCCGTTCAGCCGCTCGGCCTCGGCGGCCAGCCCCGCGATCAGCGCCTCGCCGCGCTCGCCGCGCGCGTGCGCGGCGGCCGCCAGCTCCAGCAGCCCTTCGAGGTCGAGCCGTTCGCCGCCGTCCCCGACGCAGCCCTCGATCAGCCCGTCGGTGTAGAGCATGAGCCCCCAGGCGTCCCCGAGCTCGACGTCCTGCGCGGGCCACTCCAGGCCGGGCAGCAGCCCCAGCGCGGGGCCGCGCGGCTCCTCCGGGAGCGCGCGGACGCCGTCCGGGCCGAACAGCAGCGGGCGCGGGTGCCCGGCCCGGTGGACGCGCGCCGTGCGGCGGTCCGGCGAGATCGCCAGCATGCACACCGTGGTGAAGATCTCGTCACCCCACCTCTCGTGCTCCAGCACCGCGTCCAGCGTCTCCAGGAGCCGCTGCCCCTGGTGCCCCGCGAGGACGAGCGTCCGCCACGCCATGCGCAGCCGCACCCCGAGGGACGCCTCGTCCGCGCCGTGCCCGCTGACGTCGCCGATGATCGCGTGGACCGTCCCGTCCGCGGTCTCCACCGTGTCGTGGAAGTCGCCGCCGAGCAACGCGCGGTCGCGGCCCGGCCGGTAGCGGGTGCAGTGCCGCACCGACCCGTCCTTGAGGATCGGCACCGGCAGCAGGCCGCGCTCCAGCCGCGCGTTCTCCCGCGCCACCACCCGCGCCTCGACGAGCTGCTTCTCCGACTCGTCCGCCCGCTTGCGCTCGATCGCGTAGCTGATCGCGCGGCTGAGCAGCGCGCCGTCCACGTCCTGCTTGACCAGGTAGTCCTGCGCGCCGGCGGCGACGGCCTCGACGCCGACGTGCGTGTCGGCGAGGCCGGTCAGGACGAGCACGGCGGTGTCGGGCGCGTGGTCGAGCACCTGCCGCAGCGCGTCGAGCTCCTGCGCGTCCGGCAGGGACAGGTCGACGATGATGCAGTTCAGGCCCGGGTGGATCGCGTCCAGCGCCTCGGCGAGCGTGCGGGCCACCGTGATGTCGACGCCCGGCCGGACCTCCGTCAGGAGCTCCTCGAACAGGAACGCGTCGCCCGGATCGTCCTCGACGAGCAGCAGGCGGAGGGAGCCTGTGACGCCTAGCAGACGTTCGGCGCCGCGACTGGGCATCGCGGTCATGGCTCAGCTCCTTAGCCCCAGGGGGAGGACTCGGCGAACAGGCTCTTCCTTGCAGTCGAGCAAATATTAGAGGCAGTGCCCGCGAGTCCGGGACACCCCCGTAACGATGGTGCCCCCCGTGCCACTACCTCGTGACGGAACACACACCTGGCGGACGGAGGAGCCCACGGTGGCGGACGAAGCCCCCGATCAGGACGCCGACCGGCGGCGGTTCACCGCGATGTACGACACGTGCAGGCAGCGCGTGTGGGCGTACGCGGCGAGCCGTGCCGGGCGGCAGGTCGCGGACGAGGTGGTGAGCGAGACCTTCACGGTGGCGTGGCGGCGCCTGGCCGACGTGCCCGACCCGCCGCTGCCGTGGCTGCTCGGCGTCGCGCGGAACGTGCTGCGCGCCGACCACCGGGCCGAGGCCCGGCGCGCGGCGTTCGCGGCGGAACTGGAGCGCCGGGCGCCGCGGCCCCGCGGCGACGTCGGCGAGGAGGTGGCCGAGCGCCTCGCGGTGCTGCGCGCGATGGCCGCGCTGCCGGACGCCGACCGGGAGGTGCTGATCCTGGTCGCGTGGCAGGGGCTCGCCCCGCGGGACGCGGCCAAGGTGGTGGGCTGCTCGGCGGCGGCGCTGCGCGTGCGGCTGCACCGGGCGCGGCGGCGCCTGGTCAGGGCGGTCGAGGAGGGCGCCGAACCGGACCGGACGGGACCGGGGGAGCGTCCGCGAGTGGGGATCATCAGGGAGGAACTGTCATGAGCGACGTGCTGCGGACGCTGCGCGAGGCGCGCCCGGACGAGCTGGCCCCGGACGCTCCGGTCGACCCGGAGGTCCGGCGCGCCGAGCTGGCGCGGGCGATGGCGGGCGGCCCCGGCGGGGCGGCCGGGCGGGCGGTGCCGCTCCCCCGCACGGCGGCGCGCCGGTGGCGGCCGGTGTGGGGGCTGGGCCTCGCGGGCGCGGCGGTCGCCGCCGCGCTGGTCGCGGTGTCCCTGCCCGCGGCCGACGACGCGGACCCGGGCGCCGGGACGTCCGTCGCCGGGGGCCCGGTCCGGACGCTCGACGCCGGGACGGTGCTGCTCGCGGCCGCCGCGAAGACCGAGGCCCGGCCCGCCGGGGCGGGCGCGTTCTGGCGGGTGGCCAAGGTCGACACCCGGTACTACGAGGTGGGCGAGCCGGGGGCGCGGTACACGATCGCCGTCGGCTCCGAGCACGAGTCCTGGACGCCGCGGGAGCCGGGGGGCGAGGTCCGGTCGCGGCAGCGGGAGCTGGGGGCGCGGGCGGCGACGCCGGCGGACGCGGCGGCCTGGCGGCGCGCGGGGTCGCCGTCGGCGTTCTCCGTCGAGGTGCCCACCACGCCCGGCGGGGGGAAGCTGAAGCCGCTGCGGGTGACGACCGCGCCCGGCCGGGTGGAGACGTCCAGTTCGCCGCTCGTCGACGGGGACAAGGTGTTCTGGCTCGGCCGGAACGTGACGATGAAGGACCTGCGGGCGCTCCCGGCCGACCCGGCGGAGCTGAAGGCCGAGCTGCTGCGCTGGTACGAGGGGCACGACACGGAGTCGTCGTCCCGGCCGATGGAGGCCGACGCGTGGCTCTTCCGGACGTCGGTGGGGCTGGTGACGGACATGCCGGTCGAGCCGCGGGTGCGGGCGGCGGCGTTCCGGATGCTGGCCGGGATGGAGTCCGTCGAGGGTGCGGGCGAGGTCACGGACTCGCGGGGCCGGACGGGCCAGGGCGTGGCGATCGACGAGGACACGCCGCTCGGGACGATCCGGCACCGGCTCGTCATCGACCCGGCGTCCGGCCGGGCGCTGGCGGACGAGCAGGTGCTGCTGAAGCCCGCGGCGGGCGTGGAGCGGGCCGCGGGAACGGTGCTGAGTTCCGCCGCCGTCACGGCGATGGAATGGACGGACTCGGCACCGCGCTGATCTGTTCCGGGCATCGGTAATCGCAGGGGCGGTGCCTCGGCCTCCGGCCGGGCGCCGTCCCTTGGCGCGTCAACTCTCGCGGCCGCTCGCGCGGCTGCGTGATCGGTATGTGATCAGGCGCTCTTAGGGGTCGGAGTCGTGGCCCGGGCGCGGTGCCGGGCGGATTTCTGTGCGGCCCTGCGCTGGGCCGCGGCGGTGCGGGCGCGGTTCAGGCTTTCCCTCGCCTTGGCGGCGCCGCGGGCGGCGGTCGCGGTGTCGACGGCGCGCCCGGCGTAAACCGCGAGCACCTCGGAGACGGGGGGAGGCTGCCATTCCTCCTTGAGGACGACGGGGAGTGCGGGGCCGGTCGTGCCATTTGCGGACAGGGGGACGAGCGCGAGATGTGTTCGGCAGTGCGGGCACTGCGCCCCCGGATGGGTGTCTCTGCTCATAACAAAGATGATTACCCAAGGGTCTGACAAAACGGCACCCTTGTTTTAGAAGGCGCGCAAGCCCGCCCGGTGCGACCGGGCATGCAGGGCCTCGCCGGGCCGCCGCCGGGCCGTCGCCGGGGGACGGTCCGGACGGTCCCGGGGCGCGGAGTCGGCGCGCGAGCGGGCGGCGACGTTCCGTATCGGCGGCCGGGCGGCGGAGTGATCAGCGGGAACCACGGGCACGATCTACGGTGTCTGACTCTTCGGCACCCCGCGTGTTCCGCAGCCGTTCATCTTGGTCAGGGAAAATACGAACATGACCGTCAACCCAGGACACATCCCCCGTTCCGGTGAGGCGCTGCCCGACGACCGCTTCCTCGACCGGGAGGAGAGCTGGCTCCGCTTCAACCAGCGCGTTCTGGAACTCGCCGAGGACCCGGCGCTCCCCCTCCTGGAACGCGTCCGCTTCCTGTCGATCTTCTCCAGCAACCTCGACGAGTTCTTCATGGTCCGGGTCGCCGGCCTCGCGCGCCGGATGGCGACCGGCCTGGCCGTGCAGTCCGCCAGCGGGCGGCAGCCGCGCGAGGTGCTGGAGCGCACCGGGACGGTCGCGCACGAGCTGATGCTGCGGCACGCGGCCTGCTTCCGCGACGAGATCCGCCCCGCCCTCGGCAAGGAGGGCATCGACCTGCTGCGCTGGGACGAACTGGCGGAGACCGAGCAGGAGCGGCTGCGGCGGTTCTTCCGCGACCGCATCTACCCCGTGCTGACGCCGCTGGTCGTCGACTCCGCGCACCCGTTCCCGTACATCTCGGGCCTGTCGCTGAACCTGGCCGTCATCGTCCGGGACCCGGAGACCGACGCCACGATGTTCGCGCGCGTCAAGGTCCCGCCGCTGCTGCCCCGCTTCATCGAGGCGTCCCCCGACCGGTTCACCCCGCTCGAGGACGTCATCGCCGCGCACCTCGGGCAGCTGTTCGTCGGCATGGAGGTCGTCGAGCACCACGCGTTCCGCGTCACCCGCAACCAGGACCTCGAGATCGACGAGGACATCAGCGAGGGGCTGCTGCAGGCGCTCGAGCGGGAGCTGCTGCGGCGCCGGTTCGGGCCCGTCGTCCGGCTGGAGGTCGAGGAGTCGATCTCCGCGGGCGTCCTGGAGCTGCTGACGACCGAGCTGGCGATCGAGGAGGGCCAGATCTACCGGGTGGGCGGGCCGCTCGACCTCGGCGGGCTCGCCGCGATCGCCGACCTCGACCGGCCGGACCTGAAGTACCCGCCGTTCGTCCCGTCGAAGGAGGCGCTCCCGGAGGACGCGAGCGTCTTCGGCGCGATCCGCGAGCGGGACGTGCTCGTCCAGCACCCGTACGACTCGTTCACGACGACCGTGCAGCGGCTCATCGAGGACGCCGCGGCCGACCCGCGCGTCCTGGCGATCAAGCAGACCCTGTACCGGACGAGCGGCGACTCCCCGATCGTGGACGCGCTCATGAGTGCGGCCGAAGCGGGTAAGCAGGTCGTCGTGGTGGTGGAACTGAAGGCGCGGTTCGACGAGCGCGCCAACATCGCGTGGGCGCGCAAGCTGGAGACCGCGGGCTGCCACGTCGTCTACGGGTTCGTCGGGCTCAAGACGCACTGCAAGCTGGCGCTCGTCGTCCGGCAGGACCCGGACGGCGTCCTGCGCCGCTACTGCCACATCGGCACCGGCAACTACCACCCGAAGACGGCCCGCCTGTACGAGGACTTCGGGCTGCTGACGGCGGACGCGGAGGTCGGCGAGGACGTCAGCGCCCTGTTCAACCACCTCACCGGCTACTCGCGGCAGGGCTCCTACCACCGGCTGCTGGTCGCGCCGCACAGCCTGCGGTCGGGGCTCGTCCAGCGCATCGAGCACGAGATCGACAACCACCGCGGCGGGCATCCGGCGCGGGTCCGCGTCAAGTGCAACTCGCTCGTCGACGAGGTCGTCATCGACGCCCTGTACCGGGCGTCGCGCGCGGGCGTCCCGGTCGACGTGTGGGTGCGCGGCATATGCGCGCTGCGGCCCGGGGTGCCGGGGCTGTCGGAGACGATCCGGGTCCGCAGCGTCCTCGGCCGCTTCCTGGAGCACTCCCGCGTCTTCGCGTTCGAGAACGGCGGCGACCCCGAGGTGTGGATCGGCAGCGCCGACCTCATGCACCGCAACCTCGACCGCCGCGTCGAGGCGCTCGTCACCGTCACCGACCGGGCGCAGCGCGACCGGCTGATCGAGCTCATCGACATGGCCATGGACGAAGCAGCGCACGCCTGGTGCCTGGACGGCGACGGCACCTGGACGCGCAACACGCCCCCGCCGGGCGGGACCTTGCAGGACATCCAGACGCATCTGGTACGGAGCCGCCGCTGGAGGACGGTCGATGGCTGAGGCCGGTGACACCAAGAGCACGGACACGGACATCACGGACACCGACATCACGGACACCGACACCACGGACACCGACATCACGGACACGGGCACGGACACCATGAGCACGGACACCGGCGACTCCCGGACCATCCATGCCGCCGGGGCCCTCCTCTGGCGGGACGGCCCCGAGTTCGCCGTCGTCCACCGCCCCCGCTACGACGACTGGTCGCTCCCGAAGGGGAAGGTCGACCCGGGCGAGCACGTGCTGCGCGCCGCCGTCCGGGAGGTCGAGGAGGAGACCGGCATCGTGCCGCGGCTCGGCCGCCGCCTCCCGACGAGCACCTACCGGGTGGGGGGCCGGGCGAAGCGGGTCGACTGGTGGGCGGCGCGGCCGGTCGCCGACGCGGCGTTCGTCCCGAACGAGGAGGTCGACCGGCTCGAATGGCTGCCCGCCGAGCGGGCCGCCGCCCGGCTGTCCTACCGGCACGACGCCGAGCTGCTGGAGGAGTTCCTCGCGGGCCCGCCCGCCACCCGTCCGCTGGTGGTCCTGCGGCACGCCGCCGCCCACCCGAAGGCGGACTGGCGGGACGCCGACGAGCTGCGCCCCCTCGACGCGCGGGGGCGCGCGGAGGCGGCCCGGCTGTCACCGCTGCTGGACGCGTTCGGGCCCGCCCGGCTGGTCAGCTCCGCGACGGCCCGCTGCGTCGAGACCGTCCTGCCGCACGCCCGCCGCACCCGCGCGCCCGTCACGACGGACGGCGCGTTCACCGTCGGGGAGACGGGGCCCGGGCAGGCCGTCGAGCGGCTCCTCGAACTCGTCGCGGAGGGCGCCCCCGCGCTCGTCTGCACGCACGGCGAGATCGTCGAGGAGCTGGTGACCGGGCTGTGCCGGGAACTCGGCGAGAAGGTCCCCGACGACCCGTGCCTGGCCAAGGGCGAGTTCTGGGTCGCGCACATCGCCGGGGACGCCATGCCCGCCCTGGAGCGGCACGCCCCCTAGACGCCTCCTGGAAGGACGCCCCTAGAAGGACGGCCCCAGGGTGCGCGACCAGGTCACGGCGAGCCGGTCGCGGGCGGTCTCCGCGCGGCACTCCTCCCGCCCGTACAGGACGCCGAGCGCGAACGCGTCCTGCGGCGTCCGGGCGCGGCCCCGGTAGGTCCGGAGCCGCTCCATGGCGAGCACGCCGTCCTGGTGCTCGCCGAGCACCTCCTGGATGCGCTTGGCGTCCTTCGCGGCGCGCTTCGCCGCCGCGCCCAGCACGGGCGTCGCCAGCTCCGCCGCGTAGCGCGCGCGCTTGGCGGCCTTGCGGGTCTCGTGCCGCGCGACGTCCGGGTCCTCGGCGGTCGCGATCGTCCGGTACTGGCGCGCCATCCGCTCCCACACTCGCGACACCAGCACCGGCAGCTCCTTGCGGGCCTTGCGGTCCGCGCACCCGCCCAGCGGCGGGACGGCGATCAGCCCGTCGAGCGCGTCGAGCAGCGCGAAGTACCGCGGCTCCTTCAGCGCCAGGTTCAGCCGCCGGTACGCGCCGCGCTCCCGCCGGGCCAGGTCGTCCAGCAGGTACGGGGGGCCGTCCGCGAACCGCATGCGCAGCACCTCCAGGTCGCGGACCTCGCCCAGCACCGCCGCGAGCCACCGCAGCTCCGCCTGCACCGGCTCGGTCCGCGCCGGGTCGAGCACCGGCCGGTACGCCTGCATCGTGCTGCGCAGCCGCCGCGTCGCGACCCGCATCCGGTGGACGGCGTCGTCCTCGCCCAGCCGCGCCCGCGGGTCGTACCCGATCAGGCTCTCCAGCTGCGCCGCCAGGTACCCCATGACCGCGTCGCCCGCCGTCACCGCCGGCAGCTTCCCGTTGGCGGTCAGCTCCCGCAGCCGCGCCCGCGTCGCGGCGCGCGCGTCGGCGCCGGGCGCCGCCGGGACGTCCGCGCCGAGCAGCCGGCCCAGCTTCGACGCCGACTTCGCCCGCCGCGCGCCCGCCTTGCGGAGCCGCTTGCCCGCCGCCTTCAGCAGCTCCGGCCCGCCGCCGCCGAGCTCCACCTCGATCTCCCGCCACCGGCGCGGCTCGTCGCCCTCCTCGCGGTACGCCGACACCAGGTCGTCGGCGACCTCGGCGAGGGCCGCGCCGTCCGCGTCCCGCAGGACCACGACCGTCCGGCGGGTCTCCAGCGTCGCGACGGGCACCAGCTCCGCGCCGCGCGTGTGGACGGCGACCAGCCCGGCGAGCCGCGCCGGGACGGCGCGCGGGCGGCCCAGCGGCGCGCGGTGCTCCTGCTTGCCGTCCGGCCCCGCCGGGACCTTCAGGTGCCAGCCGGAGTCGTCGCCGCCGCGGCGGCGCCGCAGCGTGATCCCGTGCGCCGCCAGCCGCAGGTCGGCGGTGTCGAAGTAGGTCGCGTGCAGCTCGTGGACGCGCGGCTCCGCGGCCGCCGACACCCCCGGAAGACCGTCCAGCGGCGGGAGCACGAACCCCGCCTCCGCGTCGTACTTCTGCTCGATCTCCAAGTGCCGGTCGGCCACGGTGCGTCCCCTCTACGCCGAGGTAAAGCCCACGTGACCAGCATTTCACGGGAAGTTGAGCAGCGGTAGAACGCCGGTGGACGCGGCCCGCGCGGCCCTTCGCCGCCGCCGGGGGCCCGTCGCCCCTTGGCACGGACGGGGGACGCGTGCGAACAATGGGGCCATGGATGCGGACGAACTTTACCGGCGGTGGCTGTTCGACGCGTGGGCGGGCGACTACGGCGTCCTCGACGAGATCATGGCGGCGGACTTCGTGGGGCACTGGCCCGCGATGCAGGTGCGCGGGCGGAGGGAGGCCGCCGACCAGATCCGGCACTCGCGCCACCTGTTCTCCGACATCGTGAACACCCTGGACGTCGGGCCCGTGGTGGGCGGCGACACGGTCGCGGCGCGGTGGACGTTCCACGGGACGTACCAGGGCGGCGTGCCCGGCGCGACGGCGTCGCCCGGGACGCGCGTGTCGTTCGTCGGGCACGACATCTTCCGCGTCGCGGACGGGCTGCTCGCCGAGTACTGGGTGGTGTCGGACGGGGTGGGCCTGATGACGGCGCTGGGAGCGTTCGGCGACTCCTGAGCGTCCGACTAGAGTCGGAACGGTCCGATTTCATCGGAGAGGGAGTGCGATGTCCGTCCAGCAGCCGTACGTGCCGCCGGAGGTCGGGACCCGCGTGGTGGAGCTGCTCTCCAAGGGGCAGGTGATCAAGGCCGTCGCCGAGGTGCGCAAGGCCACCGGGATGGACCTCGTGGACGCCAAGGCGTACATCGACGGGATGCGGCTGGAGTGGGTCGGCGCGCAGGTCCCCGTCGAGGCCGAGGAGAAGGCCCGCGCGCTGCTGGCGGAGGGGCGGGCGAAGGACGCGGTGAAGCTCGTCCGGGAGGCGGGCGGCCTCGGGCGGAGCGAGGGCAAGGACTTCGTGAAGGCGCTGCAGGCCGGCTGGCGGCGCGGCCGCGCGACCGCGGGCGGCGCGGGCACCGTGGCGGACCGGGCGCGCGAGTTCGTCGACGCGGACGACCGCGCGTCGGCCGTCGCGCTCGTCCGGGCGGAGACGGGGATGACGGCCGAGGAGGCCGGGCGCTTCGTGGACGCGCTCGGCTGAGCGGCGCGCGGGCAGGCGAAGCTCACCGATAAGTCCGGTTGACCTGGGACATCCTCCGGTGGCTTAATAGCCTCTATTCCGACCTAACATGTAGGGAAGGTGGCCATGCGCTCGTTCGTGGTGCTCGCACTGGTGGGGCTCGGCGCACAGCTGGTGGACGGGAGCCTGGGAATGGCCTACGGGGTGACGTCGACGACGCTGCTCCTCGCGGCGGGCACGAGCCCGGCGGCCGCCTCGGCCACCGTGCACCTGTCCGAGATCGGGACGACGCTGGCGTCCGGCGCCGCGCACTGGCGGTTCGGCAACGTCGACTGGAAGGTCGTCGCCAAGGTCGGCATCCCGGGCGCCGTCGGCGCGTTCGCCGGCGCGACGTTCCTGTCCTGGCTGTCCACCGAGGCCGCCGCCCCGGTGATGTCACTGATCCTGCTGTCGCTCGGCGTCTACGTGCTCGTCCGCTTCACCCGGCGCGGCCCGTCCACGGCGAACCTGGGCAAGCCGCTGCGCCGCCGCTTCCTCGCCCCGCTCGGCGTCGTGGCCGGCTTCGTGGACGCGTCCGGCGGCGGGGGCTGGGGCCCGGTCGGCACGCCCGCGCTGCTCGCGTCCGGGCGGATGGAGCCCCGCAAGGTCATCGGGACCATCGACACCAGCGAGTTCCTCGTCGCGGTCGCCGCGAGCCTCGGCTTCCTGACCGGGCTCGGCACCGCCGGGGTCAACGCGGGCTGGGCCGCCGCGCTGCTGCTCGGCGGGCTGATCGCCGCGCCGATCGCGGCCTGGCTGGTGCGGCACCTGCCGCCGGCCGTCCTCGGCGCGGCCGTCGGCGGCCTGATCATCCTCACGAACTCCCGGACGCTGCTGAACAGCGACTGGATCGACGCGGCCGCGCCCGTCCGGTACTCCGTCTACGCCGTCCTCTACGCCGTCTGGGCGGCCGCCCTCGCGTACTCCGTCCGGCGGCACCGCGACGAGCGCCGCCGGGCCGCCGGAGCCGCCGAGGACGCCGCCGTCCCGGAGACGACGGCCTGATCAGGCCGGGCCGGTCGGTTCGGCTCGGTCGAGTCGGCTCGGTCAGGCCGCGGAGGCGTGCTCGGACGTCGAGGCGTCGCCGCGGACGACGATGACCGGCAGCGGCCGGCGCGCGGGGGCCTCGGAGGTGCGGCGCAGGTAGCGGCGCTCCTCCGGGGTCGTCCCGCCCCAGATCCCGTCGGGCTCGCCGACGCGCAGCGCCCAGGTCAGGCAGTCGACCTGCACGGGGCAGTTGCCGCAGATCTGCTTCGCGGCCCGCTCCTGCTCCCGCAGCACCTCCGCCGAGTAGCCGATCGGGAAGAACAGGTCGGGGTCGGCGCCGCGGCAGATCGCGTGGTCGGTCCAGTGTTCCTCGTTGTCGTTGCTGTGCATGTCTTCTCCCTGCGGCGGTGCGGCACGCCGCCGGCTTGGCGGGTCGAGGTGACGGTGTCTTCCACCCAACGTAGTACTACAACTCGTAGTACTACAAGTCGTTGCGGGAACACTGCAACTTAGCGCTCGGATAACCTGGTCGGTGTGCAGCGTGATCAAGAAGTGACCTTCCGCGAGGCGACGGCGGCCGATCTGCCGCAGATCGTCCGGCTTCTGGCCGACGATCCCCTCGGCGCGACCCGCGAAACACCGGGCGACGACGTCCCAGAGGCTTACTACACCGCGTTCGCCGCCATCGAGAAGGACGCGAACAACACGGTCGTCGTCGCCGAGCGCGGCGGCGAGGTCATCGGCACGCTCCAGCTCACCTTCATCCCGGGCCTCACCTACGGCGGCGGCGAGCGCGCCCAGATCGAGGGCGTCCGCGTCGCGTCCGACCAGCGCGGCCACGGCGTCGGCCAGGCCCTCATCGACCGGGCCGTCGACCGGGCCCGCGCCCGGGGCTGCCGGCTGGTGCAGCTCACCACCGACCGGCAGCGCCCCGACGCCATCCGCTTCTACCAGAAGATGGGCTTCCGCCCGTCCCACATGGGCATGAAGTACCACCTGTCCTGATCACCGGTGTGATCACCGGCCCGATCAGGGGACGAGCGCGACCTTCCCCACGATCCGGCGGCCGAGCAGGTCGTCCAGGACCCGCGGCGCCGCCGACAGCGGCTCCGTCCGCGCCGCCTCCGGCACCAGCGCCCCCTGCGCGACCAGGGCCAGCAGCTCGTCCAGCAGGGCCCGCTGCTCCAGCGGGTGCGCCATCGACCACGCGCCCCAGTCGACGCCGACGACCGTCCGGTTCCGCAGCAGCACCTGGTTGAGCGGCAGCGACGGGATGTCCCCCGACGCGAAGCCGATCACCACGTGCCGTCCGCCCTCGCGCAGCGCCCGCAGCGCCGGATCGGCCAGCGCGCCGCCCACCGGGTCGTACACGACGTCCACGCCGCCCTCCGACCAGCCGCGCGCCCCGGCCTTCACGTCCGCCAGGTCGATCGCCGCCTCCGCGCCCGCCGCGACCGCCGCGTCCCGCTTCGGACCGGACGACGCCGCCGCCAGCACCCGCGCCCCGAGCGCCGTCGCGACCCGCACCGCCGCGAGGCCCGTTCCGCCGCCGGCGCCCAGCACCAGCACCGTCTCGCCCGCCCGCAGCCCCGCCCGGTCGCGCAGCCCGAACAGCGCCGTGCAGTGGCTCTGGGTGAACGTCGCCGCCTCCGCGGCGCCGAGCGCGTCCGGGATCGGCACCGCCGCCGCCTCCGGCACGACCGCGCGCGACGCGAACCCGCCGAGCCCGCACATCGCCAGCACCCGCTCCCCGGACGGCAGCGTCCCCGCGACCTCGCTGCCCGGGACGAACGGCAGCGGCGGCTTGATCTGGTACCGCCCCTGGACGAACAGGGCGTCCACGTAGTTGACGCCCGCCGCCTCCACCGCGATCGCCACCTGGCCGTCCGCCGGCTCGGGGTCCGGCATCTCCTTGAGGGCGAGCGAACCGAGTTCCTCGCAGACCATCGCACGCATCCGCCCACTATGGCGTAAGTGACTTCTTGCACCGAGGGGCGGGTGGAAACCGTTCGCGGGTACCGATCGTTGACCTGATGACGGGTTCTCGACCTTACGGTGGCTTACATGAGCTTTCCACCCGACCGGCCCGCCGAGGGCCCGGCCCAGCGGCATCGCTCCGGCGGCCTCGCCAAGCACGGGGCGCGCGCGCTCGGGTCGGCCGTCCTGGTGCTGTCCGTCACCGCGGTGATGTGGGTGCTGGAGACCGTCGACTACGTGGCGAACGGGTGGTTCGACCGGTTCGGGATCGACCCCTGGAACGTCGACGACCTGCCGGACATCTTCACCGCGCCGTTCATGCACGCCGGGTTCGGGCATCTGATCGCCAACACGGTGCCGTTCCTGATCCTCGGGTTCATCGCCGCGACGCGGGGGATCGCGAAGTTCCTCGCCGCGAGCCTGATCGTGATCGTGGTCGGCGGGCTCGGCGTGTGGTTCACCAGTTCGGCGAACACCCTCGGCTCCAGCATCCTGATCTTCGGGTTCTTCGGGTACCTGCTGGGGCGCGGGCTGTTCGAGCGCCGGCTCGTCGACGTCGCGATCGCCGTCGGCGTCGTCGCCGTCTACGGGACGATGCTGTTCGGCGTCATCCCGAGCGACCCGGCCGTCTCGTGGCAGGGGCACCTGTTCGGGCTGATCGGCGGCGTGCTCGGGGCGTGGGCGCTGCGGCGCCGTCCGGACAAGCGCGCCATCGCGGACGTGCCGTGACCGCGGGGGCGGGCCGGTAGACGAGGCGGCGCAGGGCCGTCTCGGCCGGGCCGCGGCGCCCGCGCCGGGCCGCGAGGCCGGCGGCGGCCACGGTCGCCAGCCAGGTCGCGGCGGCGGCGCCGGCCATCGCGGCGGTCCCGACGCCGTCCCCGAGGCCGCCCGCGTACGGCGCGAACAGCGCGACGAACACGACCGACTGGGCGAGGTAGCACGACAGCGAGCGGCGCCCGGTCGCGGCGAGCGCCCGCACGGCCGGGCCGCGCCGTCCGGCGGGCCGGGACGCCGCGAGGGCGAACGCGGCACCGGCGCCCGCCGCCCCGGCGAAACCGGTGAGGACGTGCAGCAGCGAGGCCCCGAACGTCGCCGCGGCGCCGGTGTCCCACAGTTCGGCGGTGATGAGCGCGAGGGGGAGGCCGCCCGCCGCGCCGAGCGGGATCCCGGCCAGGGCGGTGCGGCGCAGCGCGCGCCGGTGCCGGTGCGGCTCGTCGAGGACGCCGCGCCGCGCGACCCAGATCCCGAGCAGCATCGGCGCGAGCGAGGACGGCGCGAGCAGGAGGAAGTCGAGCGGCCACGCGGCGACCCGCAGGACGAGCGCGTCCCACGGCCCGTCGGCCAGCAGCGACGGGACGCCGTTGCGGACGGCGCCGCCGACCGGCGGCAGGCCCACGACGGCGCCCAGCGGCACGGCGGCGACCAGGACGGCGCCCGCCGCGCCCAGCAGGAACCGGTCGCCGGCCCGCACCGCGAAGACGAGCCCGAAGCCGAGGAGGCCGTAGATCGCGAGGATGTCGCCGCCGAAGAGCAGCAGCACGTGCAGCAGCCCGAACACGGCGAGCCACAGGCTCCGCCGCCGCAGCACTCCCCCCGCGCCCGCGCGCCCCACCGTCCGCATGGCGCCGTAGCCGAACAGGGCCGCGAACAGCGGCAGCCACCGGGCGTCCACCAGCGCCACGAGGAGCAGGTCCGCCGCCTGGTCCGCGGGCGAGCCGCCGAGCGGGCGGGAGCGCGCCCCGTACTCGGCGGCGTCCACGTAGTAGACGGAGTTGGCGAGGGCGATGCCGAGGAGCGCCGCACCGCGCGCCAGGTCGGGTGCGAGCGACCGTTCCAGTTCGGGCGTGGGTGCGGGCGGCGCGGGGGCCGGCCGGGCGTGCGGTCTCGTGTCGGTCATGGCGGCGAGTCTGGACGCGGCCGGCGCGGCGGCGTATCCGCCGAACGGGCCATCGCGGATTCAACCGGTTGAATCGCGCCGCGCGGCGCCCCGGCGGCCGGGCGGGGCGGCGATACTGCAGGCGGAACCGAACCGCGCTCCGGAACGAGGGACCAGGTGGACGCCCGCGCCGATCGCAGCCCGCAGAGCCGGTGGGACCGCGGCTGGCTGCTGGCGCCCTACCCGGCGGCGGCGGTCGCGGCGCTGATCACCGTCCTCCAGCGGCCGGCGCCGCCGGCGCTGGCACTGACGCTGGGCCTGTCGGCGCTGGTCGCGGGCTGGCACTGGTGGATGGTGACGGCCCATCCGCAGTGGCCGGAGCGCCGCGCCGCGCCGATGGCGCTGTACTTCACCGTGCAGCTCGGCCTCGCGTGGGTGCTGTACGTGCGCGAGCCCGTCTACGTCGTCCTGCTGGCCGCCTGCTACCCGACCGCGTTCGTGACCCTGCCGGGCCGGTCGGCCTACGCGGGCGTGCTGGCCACGAGCGCGGCGCTCGCCCTGCCGTCCGCGCTCGCCGCGGACTGGTGGGCGTCGCCGGGGCCGCTCGCGACGGCCTGCGGCAGCACCGTCCTGGTCTGCGCGGTGGGCGGGGCCCTGCGGGCCGTGGAGTCGGAGGCGCGCCGCCGCCGCCTGGCGTACGACGAGCTCGCCGCCGCCCACGCGCGCCTGTCCGAGCTCGCCCGGCACAACGAGGGGCTCCAGGAGCGGCTGCTGGACCGCGCCAGGGAGGCGGGCGTCCTCACCGAGCGCACCCGCATGGCGCGGGAACTGCACGACACCCTCGCCCAGGGGCTCGCCGGGATCCTCACCCACCTCGAGGCCGCGGACGGGCACGTCCCGCCGGGCCACCCCGCCCACGGACACGTCGGCGTCGCGCGCCGCACCGCCCGGGAGAACCTCGCCGAGGCGCGCCGCTGGATGCTGGCACTGCGGCCCGCCCCGCTGGACGGCGGCACGCTGGCGGAGACGATCGGGGTGGTGGCGGAGCGCTGGGCGGCCGACAACGGCGCCCGCGCCACCGTGACCGCCACCGGCACCCCGGTGCGGCTGCGCCCGGACGCCGAGGAGACGATCCTGCGCGCGGCGCAGGAGGCGCTGGCGAACGTGGCGCGGCACGCGCGGGCCCGGCGGGTCCGCGTCACGCTGTCGTTCATGGACGACGTGGTCGCGCTCGACGTGCTCGACGACGGCGTCGGCTTCGACCCGGACGCGCCGCCCGGGCCGTCCGGGCACGGCGGGTTCGGCCTGTCGGCGATGCGGCACCGCGTCACCCGCGTCGCCGGGACGCTGACCGTCGAGTCGGCGCCGGGGCGCGGCACGGCGCTGAGCGTGACCGTCCCGGCGCTGCGGCCCGAACAGGAGGGGGAGCGGGAGTGACCGACCCGGACGGACCCGGCGGACCGGACGTCGTCCGGGTGGTCGTCGTCGACGACCACCCGGTGGTCCGCGCGGGGCTGCTCGCCATCCTCGGCGGGCAGCCCGACATCGAGGTGGTGGGGGAGGCCGCGGACGGGGCGGAGGCGCTCGCCGTCGTCGCGCGGGCGCGCCCCGACGTCGTGCTGAGCGACCTGCGGATGCCCGGCCCGGACGGCGCCGAGCTGATCGCGCGGCTCGCCGCGGCGGCGCCGCGGACGCGGGTCCTGGTGCTCACCACCTACGACGGGGCGGCCGACGTCCTCCCGGCGATCGACGCGGGCGCGGTCGGCTACCTGCTGAAGGACTCGCCGCGCGAGGAGCTGTTCCGCGGGCTGCGGGCGGCCGCCCGCGGGCGGAGCGTGCTGGCCCCGACGGCGGCGGCCCGGCTCATCGACCGGGTCCGGGCGCCGGCGCGGCCCCCGGCGGGCGCGCTGAGCGAGCGGGAGGTCGAGGTGCTGTCGCTCGTCGCCGAAGGCGCCAGCAACCGCGAGGTCGCCGCCGCGCTGTTCCTCAGCCAGGCCACCGTGAAGACCCACCTGGTGCGGATCTTCGCCAAGCTCGGCGTGTCCGACCGGACGGCCGCCGCGGTCGCGGCCGGCGACCGCGGGCTGCTGCCCGGCCGCGGCGGGCGCCGTCCGTCCCGGCCGGGCGAGGGCCCTACCGGGGACGCACCGTGACCTCGGATACCACCGCGTCGCGGGGCGTCTCGAGGGCCGCGACGAGGACGCGGGCGACCGTCGCCGGGGAGGCGAACTCGTCCGCGTCGTAGGGGCGGCCCTCCTGCGCGCGCACCCGCTGCTGCATGCCGGTCGCGGTGCGCCCCGGGAACACCGTCGTGACGCGCAGCGACGGCTCCTCGGCGCGCAGCGAGTCGGCCAGCGCGCGCATCCCGTACTTGCTCGCCGCGTACGCGGCCCAGTCGGGGTTGGCGCGCAGCCCGGCGGTCGAGTTGACGAAGACGACGTGCCCCCGCGCGGCGCGCAGCGCCGGCAGCAGCAGGCGCGTCAGCTCCGCCGCGGACACCAGGTTCGTCGACAGGTGCTCCAGCCAGGTGTCGACGTCGAGGTCGGCGACGGGCGACAGCCGCACGGTCCCGGCCGCGTGGATCAGGCCGTCCAGCCGTCCGGGGACGTGCGCGGGCGCCAGCGACGCCTCCAGCCTGCGGGGCTCGGCGAGGTCGAGCGGGACCGTGGTGATCGACGCGCCGGGGCTCTGCGCCGCCGCCTCGTGCGGCGAGAAGACCTGGGTGTTGGCATGGGCGCCGGTCCGCAGCGCGGCGGTGAGCGCCTCGAGGCGGTCGGCGGAGCGGCCGGTCAGGACGAGGTCGTGCCCGCGGCCCCGGAGCAGTTCCGCGACCGCCGTGCCGATTCCGCCGGTCGCCCCCGTGATCAGATACGTGCCCATGGCACCCCATTGTGCCGGGCGTCAGTTGGGCCGCAGGACGCGCGTGGCCCCGGCGATCAGCGCGGTGGCCAGCACCCAGCCGGTCGCGACGAGCAGGTAGGCGACCCACCGGGACCAGCCGACCGCGTCGTAGGCGAGCTGCTGCCCGAACGTGTCGAGGGGGATGAGGAGGTCGAGGGAGTAGACGAGCGCGTGGAAGTCGGGCAGCTCGTCCGGGGGCCGGATGGCGTGCGGCTTCTCGTTCGAGAACACCGTGGTGCCGACGGCGAGGAGGAACGCGAACCACGCGAACGCGAGCCACGGGCGGTACCCGTAGCCGACCGTCCAGTCCAGCAGGTGGTTCCAGGCGCGGCCGACGACGTGCAGCTTGCGGCGGCGCGCGCGCAGCTTGGCGAGCTGCACCTTGCGGGCGAGGTCGTCGGCGCCGGTGCCGTGGTACCAGGCGGCGAGCTGCTCGTACGGCTGGAGGTGGAAGTCCGGGTCGCGGGACACCCAGTCGAGGCGCTCCTTGAACCCGGCGCCGCGCAGCGTCTCGTAGACGAGCCCGTTGAGCAGCATCTCGTCCGGCCACCACTGCGGGAGGTCGTAGAGGACGCCGATCCGCGAGTACGACAGGCTGACCCTGCCCTTGATCCGCTCGGACGGCAGGAGCAGCAGCTCGTCGGCGTACATGTGGGACGCGTGCAGCGACATGCGCTCCGGGTCGCCCGAGTCGAGGGTCCCCCGCGAGAAGGAGAGGATGCCGTTGAAGCGGGCGTTGCGGAGCCGGACGGTCCCGACGGCCCGGAACCCGGCGCTGAACTCGGCGGCGTCCTCGACGACCATGTTCTGCGCGTCCAGGGCGATGCGCCCCGGGTTGGACAGGACGGTCCGCTCCATGAACAGCCCGCCGTTCATGCGGGCCCCGACGAACCGGACGCCGCCGGTGATCTCGGCGTCGCGGATGAACGTGCCGACGTCCACGACGAGCCCGCCGCTGAACAGCGCCCACTTGGCGGGGTCGTCGGCGGTGATGCGCGTCCCGTTCATGCGGAACCCGCCGGACAGCTGGGCGCGCGGCAGCCGCACCTGCCCCTCGATCGTCGACCCGGACAGGCTGAGGTAGCCGTCCGCGCGCAGCCCGCCGCCGTCGAAGCCGGGCATCCGGCATTCGGCGAACCGGAGCTGGCGGGTGTCGGCGTTGGAGAAGTCGGGCTCCTCGACGAGCCGGCAGCGTTCGAGGCGCAGCTCGTGCCCGACCGTGCCGCCCGACACGTCCAGGCGGCCGATGATGTAGGCGCCGCGCAGCCGCAGGGCCGCGACGGCGCCGGGCCGGGGCTCGCAGGCGCCGAGCAGCAGCCGGGTGAGGACGTCCGCGCGGACGGTCCGGTCGGGCAGCGGGCCCTCGGGGAGGTCGTCGCCGAGGACCACGGTCGTGCCGGTGGGGAACGCGGCCCACAGGCGTTCCTCCGCGTGGGTCAAGCCGGGGGGCGGGGTCACGGGAACCCTTTCTACGCGGCGATCCCCTCCACGATCAAGGTCGGGGAGGGGATCGGCG
>NZ_QHJN01000082.1:0-35838 GCF_003947565.1 Actinomadura sp. WAC 06369
GGCGGCGACCAGCTCGCGGGCGGGCAGCCCGAGCCGGGCTCGCCACCCGAGGCGTCGGCGGGAGCCGGTCCGGACGCTGCGGCCGAGTCGGGCGCGGGAGCCGCGGCCGCCGCGCGTCCCGTAGCGGACCCGCCCGCCGGGGCCGGGGCTGCCGGCCAGGTCGGCGGCGGGGCGGACGGACGCGGCGCGGGGGAGGCCGGCCCTGCGGCGGCGGAGGCGCCGGTGTGGGCGGACGGCGTGGCGCGGCTGCGGGCGGAACTCGCGGGGGACCCGTTCGGCGCGCCCGGCGCCGAGCGGCTCGCCGAGCTCGGGCTGACCGGCGACGCGCTCGCCGACGCGGCCCGCGCGGGGGCCGTGCTGCGCCTCGCCGACGGAGTCGTCCTGCTGCCCGGCGCCGACCGGGAGGCGCTGCGTATCCTGTCGGCGCTGCCGCAGCCCTTCACCCCCGATCAGGCCGGGGAGGCGCTGGCCGCGCCGCGCCGGGTCGCCGTCGCGCTGCTGCGGCACCTGGACGGGCTGGGGCTGACCGAGCGCCGCCGCTCCTGAGGCCGGGGACGGGAAAACCCGTTGAAACCGGCCCGGTGGGTCTGGCGTCATAGATCACGGCTCGGATCCCCCCGCAGAAGGAGAAGGAATGCCGTACCAGACTCTGAAGGGCGGCCGCGTTCCCATCCGGATGTGGACCGACCCCGCCACGGTCGAGGACCAGGCGCTCGACCAGCTCCGCAACGTGTCCGCGCTGCCGTGGGTCGAGGGGCTCGCGGTGATGCCGGACGTCCACTACGGCAAGGGCGCGACCGTCGGCTCGGTGATCGCGATGAAGGACGCCGTGTCCCCGGCGGCCGTCGGCGTCGACATCGGCTGCGGGATGACCGCCGCGAAGTCGACGCTGACCGTGGAGGACATGCCGGACGACCTGTCGGGCGTCCGCTCGCGGCTCGAGCGGGCGATCCCGGTCGGGCGCGGCGCGCACAAGGAGGCCGTCGACCCGTCGGCGCTGCCCGGCCTGAAGATGCGCGGCTGGTACGAGTTCTGGAAGGAGTTCGACGAGCTGCACCCGGCGGCGCACGCGAAGTTCGGCCGCGCCCGCCAGCAGATGGGGACGCTCGGCGGCGGCAACCACTTCCTCGAGCTGTGCGCGGACGACGACGGCGCGATCTGGCTCGTCCTGCACTCGGGGTCGCGCAACATCGGCAACGAGCTCGCGGCGCGGCACATCGAGGCGGCGCAGAAGCTGCCGCACAACCAGGACCTGCCCGACCCCGACCTCGCGGTGTTCCTCGCGGGCACCGTGAAGATGGACGCCTACCGGCACGACCTGTTCTGGGCACAGGAGTACGCGCGCCGCAACCGGGCGGTCATGATGGCCCTCGCGCAGAACGTCGTCACGCAGCGGTTCGGCGCGAAGCGCTGCCGCTGGGAGCAGGCCGTCTCCTGCCACCACAACTACGTGGCGGAGGAGGAGTACGGCGGCGTCGAGCTGCTCGTGACCCGCAAGGGCGCGATCCGCGCGGGCGCCGGCGACCTCGGCATCATCCCGGGCTCCATGGCCACCGGGACGTACATCGTGCGCGGCCTCGGCAACGAGACGGCGTACAACTCGGCGTCGCACGGCGCGGGCCGCCGGATGAGCCGGAACAAGGCCCGCAAGAACTTCACCGTCGAGGACCTCGTCGAGCAGACCAAGGGCGTCGAGTGCCGCAAGGACGGCGGCGTCGTCGACGAGATCCCCGGGGCCTACAAGGACATCGAGGAGGTCATCGAGGCGCAGTCCGACCTGGTGGAGGTCGTCGCGCACCTGCGCCAGCTCGTCTGCGTGAAGGGCTGACGATGGCGGGACGGACGGGGGCGGCGCAGCGGCCGGGCAACGCGCGGCGCGCGGACGACGGCATGAAGCTGCACCGCCGCGCCGTCCGGCTCGACGGGCGGACGTGCACCGTCATCGGGCTCCGGCCGGGGACGGCCGTGCGGTTCGGCACGAACCGGTTCCACGGGACCTGGCACGTGCTGTCGGACCGGCACGGTGCGCGCGTCCTCGGCCGGATGCTGTGGGGGTTGTCGTACCAGGCGCGGCCCGGCACGGTCCTGGTCGTCGACCGGCCGTTCCTCGTCCCGACCCCGTTCGACGCCGACCCGCCCGACCCGGTCGTGCTCGTGCCCGGCTGGTGCACCCCGTTCGGGCGGCGGGCCGCCCGCGACCTCGCGCGGCGGCTCCCGCTGCGCGCCGCACCGGACGGGACGGTCCGGTGGCGGACGCACGGCCTCGACGCCGCGCTGCGCGAAGAACCGGACTGGGAGCGCGACTCCTGGCGGTGGGCGGAGTCGGGCCGCGTCGAGCGGACGCACGGGCTGATC
This sequence comes from Actinomadura sp. WAC 06369, assembly GCF_003947565.1. NCBI lineage: Bacteria > Bacillati > Actinomycetota > Actinomycetes > Streptosporangiales > Thermomonosporaceae > Actinomadura > Actinomadura sp. WAC 06369. Next base: position 2,356 of record NZ_QHJN01000082.1, read on the forward strand.
GTGCTCGCCCCCGCGACCCCGCGCGAGGCGCGGCTCTGGGGGCTCGGCGCCGCCCGCCTCGACCCGTCCGGCCGCTTCGGCATGGACTACACGTTCCTGGGGGAGTGGGACCACAGCGTCCCGGGCGAGATCCAGGTGTTCCGCGACTTCCACCGCGACGTCGGCAGGGCGCGGCGGGCGCGCGCCGAGATCCTCGCCCGCCCGGACGCGCCGTCCGACGCCGCCGACCTGCGGCCGCTGATCTGGCGGCGGCACGGCGCGATCGGGCGCGGCCGGTCCCGCCTCGTCCGCAACTGCCGCCCGCTCGGCCGCCGCGACGCCGAAGCCCTCGAGGCGGCGGGCGTCCCGACCCTCGACTCCCTCGCGGCGCACGGCCCCGTCGAGGCGTACCTCCTGCTGCGGGGCCGCGCCGCGCGCCGCGTCGACGAGGACCTGCTGTGGACGCTGGAGGCCGCCGTCACCGGCGCCGCGCCCCGCGACGTCGCGCCCGCCCGCCGCGCCGAACTGCTGAGCGAGCTCGCTACGCGGACGAAGCGGCCCCCTCGAGCACCCGGTCGATGAACGCGGTGACGTCCCCGAGGACCTCGTCGCGGTTCGTCTCGTTGAACACCTCGTGGCGCGCGCCCGGATAGATCCGCTCGGTCAGGTCCGCGCCCCGCACCTTCTCGATGCCGGTGCGGGTGTCGTCCAGCGGGACGAGCCGGTCGTCGTCGCCGTGCACCCACAGCGTCGGCAGCGCCCCGAGCGAACCGTGCCCGTTGACGCGCCGCAGGCACGCGTCCAGCGCCCGGACGGTCGTCTTCTTGAACGGGCCGTGCCACACCAGCGGGTCGGCGGTGTAGGCGGCGCCGACGGACGGGTCCCGCGAGAGGGTCGCGGTGTCGATCGGCTCGTCCGGCATCTCGTCCAGCGGCAGCAGGTCGTCGACGGTCCCCCAGCGGCCCAGCACCGGGCCCGACAGCACCAGCGCGGCGAGGCCGCCGCCGTGCAGCTGCGCGTACCGGGCGGCGATCAGCCCGCCCATCGAATGCCCGACCAGCACCACCGGGAGGCCCGGGTGGTCGCCGCGGGCGGACTCCACGACCGTGTGCAGGTCGGCGACGACCTCCTCGTAGTCCTCGACCAGCACCCGCTCGCCCGCCGACCGCCCGTGGCCCATGTGGTCGGGGCCGCACACGGTCGCGCCGTGCCGCACCAGCGCGTCCGCGACGTGCTCGTAGCGGCCGAGGTGCTCGCCGTAGCCGTGCGCGAGGACCGCGACGTAGCGCGTGCCGTCCGCCGCCCAGATCCGCGCGGTGACCGCGCCCCGCACTCCGGCGAACTCCCACTCCCGTGCCTGCGCCACCGGTACCTCCTCGTCCGTCTCCCCGGAGGGTCCTCCGGGGGCACCCTGCCATGATCAGGCGGATACCGTCTCCCGCGATGGAACGAATCGTCAACGTCCGCAATAGTCTGGGGTGATCTATCGGACGTGGAAAGGGGCGCCCGTGCTCGTCGACGCCTTCGGTCGCACCGCGACGGACCTGCGGGTCTCCCTCACCGACCGCTGCAACCTGCGCTGCTCGTACTGCATGCCGCCCGAGGGCCTCGACTGGCTGCCCCGGCCGGAGCTGCTCACCGACGACGAGGTGGTGCGGCTCGTCGCGCTCGGCGTCGAGCGGCTCGGCGTCCGCGAGGTGCGCTACACCGGCGGCGAGCCGCTGCTGCGCCGGGGCCTGCCCGGGATCGTCCGCCGGACGGCCGCGCTGCGCCCCCGCCCGCAGATCTCGCTCACCACCAACGGGATCGGGCTGGACCGGCTCGCCGCGCCGCTGGCCGACGCCGGGCTGGACCGCGTCAACGTGTCCCTCGACACCCTCGACCGGGCGACGTTCGAGCGGCTGGCGCACCGCGACCGGCTCGACGACGTCCTGCGCGGCCTCGCCGCCGCCGGCGCCGCCGGGCTCGCCCCCGTGAAGGTCAACGCGGTGCTGATGCGCGGCGTCAACGACCACGAGGCCGTCCCGCTGCTGCGCTACTGCCTCGAGCACGGCTACCGGCTGCGGTTCATCGAGCAGATGCCGCTGGACGCCCAGCACGGCTGGACCCGCGACGGCATGGTCACCGCGGACGAGATCCTCGACCGGCTCGGCGCCGCGTTCGCCCTCGCCCCCGAGGACCCCGGCGACCGCGGCAGCGCCCCCGCCGAGAGCTTCCTCGTCGACGGCGGACCGGCGGCCGTCGGCGTGATCGGCTCGGTGACCCGCCCGTTCTGCGGCGCCTGCGACCGGGTGCGGCTCACCGCCGACGGGCAGGTCCGCAACTGCCTGTTCGCCACCGACGAGTCCAACCTGCGGGACGCGCTGCGCGCCGGGGCGTCCGACGACGACCTGGCCGAGCGGTGGCGCGCCGCCGTCCGCGCCAAGCGCGCCGGGCACGGCATCGACGACCCGTCCTTCCTGCAGCCGGCCCGCCCCATGTCGGCGATCGGCGGCTGACGTGCCGGGCTCCGGGGCGTGGGACGCGGTGATCCTCGCCGGCGGACGCGCCCGCCGGTTCGGCGGCGCGGACAAGCCCGCCGCCCGCGTCGGGGGCCGCGCCCTGCTCGAGCACGTCGCCGCGGCCGCGTCCGGCGCGGCCCGCGTCGTCGTGGTCGGCCCGCCCCGCGACCTCGCCGCGGCCGCCGTCCGCGTCCGGGAGGACCCGCCGGGCGGCGGCCCGGTCCCCGCGCTGCGCGCCGGGCTCCCCGAGGTCAGCGCCCCCCGCGTGGCGCTCCTGGCCGCCGATCTGCCGTTCCTGCGCCCCGCCCACCTCGCCCGCCTCCTCGACGCCGTGGCGGGCCCGGCCCGGGGCGCGGTGCTGGTCGACGCCGGCGGCCGCGACCAGTGGCTCGCCGGATGCTGGCGCACCGCCCCGCTCCGCACCGCCCTCGACCGCTACGCCGGGGCGTCCCTGCGCGGCCTGCTCGCCCCCCTCGAACCGGTCCGCGTCGCGCTTCCCGCCGGGGACCGCCCGCCCTGGTACGACTGCGACACCCCCGACGACCTGGCCCGCGCCCGCGCCCTCACCGACCCCGACCCGCGCTGACGGCACTCCCGGCCGGTCCCGGCGGCGGTTCGCGGTGCCCGGTCCGCGGTGCCGGCGGACCCGGTCCGGAGTGTCCGCGTCGATCGTGCGAGAGTGGGCATCCAGTCGGAATCGCATGATGTCCGCGAAGGGGGAACCCATGTCCGTGCTCGAGGACTGGATGGACGCGGCGTGCCGCGAACTGGGCCTGGACCGGGGCGACATCGACCGCGACCTGGTGCTCGATCTCGCCCGCGACGTCGCGCACGGCGTCGCGCGTCCCGGCGCGCCGCTCACCGCCTACCTGCTGGGGCTGGCGGTCGGCCGCGGCGCGCCCGCCCGGGACGCCGCGGCCCGGCTCACCGAGCTCGCGGAGGGCTGGGGCGCCGCCGCGGAGCCGGGGCCCGCGCCGGACGACGTCCCGCGGCCGGCGGCGGAGCCCGTCCTCGACGAGATCTGACGCCGGTCAGGCGCCGGGCGCGTCGCGGTCGGCCACCGGCACCACGTCCTTGAGGAAGTCGCGGCGGTCCAGGAACGCCGACAGGCTCGCGCGGTGCTCGTCGCAGGCGAGCCAGATCTTCCGCCGGTCCGGCGTGTGGATCTTCGGGTTGTTCCAGCGCAGCGCCCACACCGCGTCCGCGCGGCAGCCCTTGGCGGAGCACCGCAGGTCGTCGGGGTGCGTCTCGGGAGTCGATTCGGTCACCGGACCAGCGTGGCACAGCCGGCGGCGGCGCGTTTGCCCCGGTGATCTCCGGAAAGGACCGGCCCGTGCACTCCGACCCGCCGGTCGGGGCGGACCGGCGCTGGCAGGCGCTCGCCGTCTGCCTCGTCGCGGCCTTCATGACGCTGCTCGACGTCAGCATCGTGAACGTGGCGCTGCCCACCATCCGGGACGGGCTGCACGCCAGCGAGGCGGGGCTGCAGTGGATCGTGTCCGGGTACGCGCTGACGTTCGGGCTGGTGCTCGTCCCCGCGGGACGGCTCGGCGACGCCCGCAGCCGCCGCGCCGTGTTCATGTCCGGGCTGGCGCTGTTCACCGTGGCGAGCGCGCTCGCCGGGGCGGCGCGGGACGACCTGTGGCTGATCGTCGCGCGGCTCGTGCAGGGCGTCGCGGGCGGCATCCTCAACCCGCAGGTGGCGGGCCTCATCCAGCAGCTGTTCCGGGGCGCCGAACGGGGGCGCGCGTTCGGCGCGCTCGGCGCCGTCATCGGGCTCGCGACGGCGACCGGGCCGCTGCTGGGCGGCGCCCTCATCGCGCTGGCCGGGCCCGACGACGGCTGGCGGTGGGTGTTCTACGTCAACGTGCCGGTGGGCGTGGCCGCCCTGTTCCTCGCGCGGATGCTGCTGCCCGCCCCGGTCTACGGCGCCCGGCAGGGGCTGGACCCGCCCGGCGTGCTGCTGCTGGGCGCGGGCGTCCTGTGCGTGCTGCTGCCGTTCGTCCAGCACCAGCAGTGGCGCAGCCCGGCCAAGTGGCTGCTGCTCCCCGCGGCGGCGGCGCTGATCGCGCTGTTCGTGCTCTGGGAGCGCCGCGCCCGGTCCCCGATGGTCGACCTGGCGCTGTTCCGGCTCCGCTCGTACGCGCTCGGCACGGCGATCGCGCTGCTGTACTTCGCCGGATTCACCGCGATCTTCTTCATCTTCACGCTGTACCTGCAGAACGGCCTCGGCTACAGCGCGCTCGGCGCCGGCCTGGCCATCGCCCCGTTCTCGGTCGGGTCGGGGGTGGCGGCCATCATCGGCGGGCGGATCGTCTCCCGGTTCGGCCGCCCGCTGGTCGCCGCCGGGCTCGGCGTGGTCACGGCCGGGCTCGCGGCCGCGTGGCTCGCGGTGGAGCTGGTGCCCGGGACGGGCGCGGGGTGGGCGACCGCGCTGCCCCTGCTCGTCGCAGGGTTCGGCAGCGGCCTGGTCATCTCGCCGAACCAGGCGATCACGCTGTCGGAGGTGCACCACGCCGAGGGCGGCAGCGCCGCGGGCGTCCTGCAGACCGGGCAGCGCGTCGGCACCGCCGCCGGCGTCGCCTGGGTCGGGACGGTGTTCTTCGAGACCGTCGCGGGGTCGGGCGACTGGGCCGCGGCGTTCCGCCACGGGCTCCTCGTCGTCCTCGCGTTCGTCGTCGCGGCGCTGGCGGCGGCGGTCGCCGACGTGACCGGCGGCCGCCGCCGCGGGCGCCGCCCGCGCCCCGGCTAGCGCCGCGCCCGCGGCCCCGCCCGCACCGCCGCGCGCAGGGCCAGCCCGAGCACGGCGCCCGCACCGAGCACGGCGCCGCCGAGGGCCAGGTTCTGCCGCCTGATCCGGGCGGGGATCCGCGCGTACGGCATCGTCGAGAACGACACCAGCTCGTAGCGGGACACGTAGCGCCCCGCCAGCCGCCGCTCCAGCGCGTGCTGCGCCGCCTGCTTCGCCCGGTACACCGGCGACGACACCCGGTCCCGCATCTCGACGAAGTTGTCGAGCGCCATCTCGGCGATGGCGTCCGTGTTGGACTTCCGCCGCTCCTGGTAGCGGGCCAGCGCGCGCGCCCAGTCGCCGCCGGTCTCGTCCAGGCACCGGTCGATCTCGATGCAGTCCTCGAACGCGCAGTTGGCGCCCTGCCCGAAGAACGGGACGATCGCGTGCGCGGCGTCGCCGAGCAGCGCGACGGACGCGCCGGCGCCCCGCCGCACCCACGGCTCGCACCGGACGGTCACCAGCGACCCGACCGGGTTCCGCTCGTAGTCCTCCACCAGGCCGGGCATCAGGCCCGCGACGTCCGGATAGTGCTCGGCGAAGTACGCGGTGATCTCGCCGGGGGTCCGCAGCGCGGCGAAGTCGCCCCGCGGCCAGAACAGCGTGCAGGTGAACGACCGGTCGAGGTTCGGCAGCGCGATCATCATGGACGTCCCGCGCGGCCAGATGTGCAGCGCGTCCGGATCGAGCGCGAAGTCCCCGTTCCGCGGCGGGACGGTCAGCTCCTTGTAGGCGTGCTCGAGGAAGTCCGCGTCGTCGTGCGCGAGCCGCAGCGACCGCCGCACCGCGCTGAACGCGCCGTCCCCGGCCAGCACGACGCCCGCCGGCTCCGGTTCGGCGCCCTCGAGCAGCACCGCGCCCGACTCGGCGTCCACGCCGGTGACGCGCTCGCCGAACCGCAGCGCGACCCCGGGGATCTCCTCCGCGGTGTCGAGCAGGAACCGGTTCAGCTCCGCCCGGCCGATGGAGTTGATGGCCCGCGCGCGGTCCGCGCTGTACGGCTGGAAGTTCGGCTCGCCGCCCTTCGGGTGCACCATGCGCCCGTGCATGGGCAGCGCGTGCTCGAGCGCCCGCTCGCGCAGCCCCACCTGCTCCAGCGCCGCGAGGCCGCGCGCCGAGATCGCCAGGTTGATCGACCGGCCCCGCTCGGCGCCCGCGACGCGCGGGTCGGGCCGCCGCTCGTACACCGTCACCGCGATCCCGCGCCGTCCGAGCAGCACCGCCAGCAGGCACCCGGCCAGCCCGGCGCCGACGATCGCGACCCGCTCCCCGTCAGCCGCCATGCGACGCTTCCCCCGCCGGCGCCGCGTCCCCGGCGGGCTCCGTCTGCGACCGGACCTCCCACAGGTCCGGGAACGCGGGCGCGAACAGCGTCGAGCGCAGGTAGTCGGCGCCCGCCGAACCGCCCGTGCCGACCTTCGCGCCGATCGTCCGCTCCACCATCTTCAAATGCCGGTACCGCCACTCCTGGACGCCCTCGTCCACGTCGACGAGCGCCTCGCACACCTCGGCGGCCGGGCCGCTCTCGTCCGCGTACACCTCCAGGAGCGCGCGCTGCACCCGCGGGTCGGGCTCCCAGGGCTCGGCGAAGTCCCGCTCGAGCGCGGACTCCGGGATCGCGTACCCGCGCCCGGCGAGGTAGCGCAGCAGGGAGTCCAGCAGGGACGGGCGGGACGCCGCCGCGCGCAGCCGCTCGTCGCCGCGCAGGTCCGACGCGGGGAAGGCGCGCCGCCCGAGCACCGCCTCCAGCTCGCGGAACTGGTCGCTCTGGAAGCCGCTGGAGCTGCCGAGCTCGTCGCGGAACGCGGCGAACTGCCGGGGCGTCATCGTCTCCAGCACGTCCAGCTGCCCGACCACCGTTTTGAGGATCTTGGCGATCCGGCGCGCGGTGTGCAGGGAGCCCCCGCTGTTGCCCTCCTCGAGGCGGCGCTGGAGCAGCGCGGCCTCGTGCAGGATCTGCTTGAACCACAGCTCGTACACCTGGTGGATGATCACGAACAGCAGCTCGTCGTGCGCGTCGGTCTTCGGCTCCTGGCACGACAGCAGCCGATCCAGTCGCAGGTACCCGCCGTACGTCATCGTCGGCGAATCCGCCATCACCGCCTCCTTGCGATCGCACGGATGTGACCCGCAGCATAAGGGAACGCCCATCGGGGCCCGGCACCCCGGTAAGCCCCACATACCCGGCATACCGCCCGGACGCGGGTCCGCGCCCGGGTTTGATGTCGCCGCCCTGTGGCAGGATCGTGCTGTGACCGGCAAGTCCTCCACCGACCAGCACCTGCGCGACCTCGCGCTGCTGCGCCGGGTCCGCGACCGCATCGACCGCGAGTACGCGCAGCCGCTGGACGTCGAGGCCCTCGCGCGCGGCGCGAACATGTCCGCGGGGCACCTCAGCCGCCGGTTCCGGAGCGCCTACGGCGAATCGCCGTACAGCTACCTGATGACGCGGCGCATCGAGCGGGCGATGGCGCTGCTGCGGCGCGGCGACCTCAGCGTCACCGACGTCTGCTTCGCGGTGGGGTGCTCGTCGCTGGGCACCTTCAGCACCCGCTTCACCGAACTGGTCGGGATCCCGCCGAGCGTCTACCGGGCCCGCGCGGCGGAGGCCACGGCGGGGATGCCGCCGTGCGTGGCCAAGCAGGTGACGAGACCGGTCAGGAATCGAGAAGCGCCCGCCGCCCGGTCCGCCTAGCGTGACGGCATGGACGTCACCATTTCCTCGAGCTTCCTTCCGCACGACGACGCCGACGCGGCGCTGGCGTTCTACCGCGACGCCCTCGGGTTCGAGGTCCGCAAGGACATCGGCTACGAGGGCATGCGGTGGATCACGGTCGGCCCGCCCGGGCAGCCCGGCACGTCGATCGTGCTGTACCCGCCGTCGGCCGACCCCGGCGTCACCGACGACGAGCGCCGCATGATCGCCGAGATGATGGCCAAGGGCACGTTCGCGAGCATCCTGCTGGCGGCGCCCGACGTCGACGGCGTCTTCGCGCGGCTGCGGGCCGTCGACGCCGAGGTCGTCCAGGAGCCGACCGACCAGCCCTACGGCGTCCGGGACTGCGCCTTCCGCGACCCCGCGGGCAACATGGTCCGCATCCAGGAGGCGGACTGAGCGCCCCGGACGGGGCCGGAAGCGGGATCCGGCGATCAGGTGCACAATGACCGTCGCCGCGACCGCGCCGATGAGGCCGGCGCCCGCCGAGGCGACGCAGACGGGGCCGCGACGGCGGCCCCGCCCGACATGATGGAGAAACGATGACCAAGGCCCCGAGGACGGACGCCCCGGACGCCCCGGAGGCGCCGTCGGCCGCGTCGCACGCCGCCGACAGCCACGACATGATCCGCGTGCACGGCGCCCGCGTGAACAACCTCAAGGACGTCACCGTCGAGATCCCGAAGCGCCGGCTGACGGTGTTCACCGGGGTCTCCGGCTCGGGCAAGAGCTCGCTGGTGTTCGGCACCATCGCCGCGGAGTCGCAGCGGCTGATCAACGAGACCTACAGCGCGTTCGTGCAGGGGTTCATGCCGACGCCGGCGCGGCCCGAGGTCGACGTGCTGGACGGGCTGACGACCGCGATCATCGTCGACCAGGAGCGGATGGGCGCCGACCCCCGGTCCACGGTCGGCACCGCCACCGACACCAACGCGATGCTGCGCATCCTGTTCAGCCGGCTGGGCGAGCCGCACGTCGGGCCGCCCGCCGCGTTCGCGTTCAACGTGCCGTCGGTCCGGGCGAGCGGCGCGATCACGGTGGAGCGCGGCGACGGCAGCAAGGCCGTGAAGGCCACCTTCTCCCGCACCGGCGGCATGTGCACCCGCTGCGAGGGGCGGGGCAGCGTCAACGACATCGACCTCTCCCAGCTCTACGACGACTCGAAGTCGATCTCCGAGGGGGCGTTCACCATCCCCGGCTGGAAGTCGGACAGCTGGTGGACGGTGCGGACGTACGCCGAGTCGGGGCTGCTCGACCCGGACAAGCCGATCCGGGACTTCACGAAGAAGGAGATGCGGGACTTCCTCTACCACGAGCCGATCAAGGTGAAGGTGGAGGGGGCGAACCTCACCTACGAGGGGCTGATCCCGCGGATCCAGAAGTCGTTCCTGTCCAAGGACCGGGAGGCGATGCAGCCGCACATCCGCGCGTTCGTGGACCGGGCGGTCACGTTCACCGTCTGCCCCGAGTGCGGCGGCACCCGGCTCACCGAGGCGGCCCGGTCGTCGAAGGTCAAGGGGATCAGCATCGCGGAGGCGTGCGCGATGGAGATCCGCGACCTCGCCGAGTGGGTCCGCGGCCTGGACGAGCCGTCGGTGGCGCCGCTGCTCGCGGCGCTGCAGGGGACGCTCGACTCGTTCGTCCAGATCGGGCTCGGCTACCTCTCGCTGGAGCGCCCGGCGGGCACGCTGTCGGGCGGCGAGGCGCAGCGCACCAAGATGATCCGCCACCTCGGGTCCTCCCTCACCGACGTCACCTACGTCTTCGACGAGCCGACCATCGGCCTGCACCCGCACGACATCCAGCGGATGAACGACCTGCTGCTGCGGCTGCGGGACAAGGGCAACACCGTGCTCGTCGTGGAGCACAAGCCGGAGACGATCGCCATCGCCGACCACGTCGTCGACCTCGGTCCCGGCGCGGGCACGGCGGGCGGCACCGTCTGCTACGAGGGCACCGTCGAGGGGCTGCGGGCGGGGGACACCGTCACCGGGCGCCACTACGACGACCGGGCGCGGCTGAAGGAGGCGGTGCGCGAGCCGACCGGCAAGCTGGAGATCCGCGGGGCGGACGCCCACAACCTCCAGGACGTCGACGTCGACATCCCGCTGGGCGTGCTCACCGTCGTGACCGGCGTCGCGGGGTCGGGCAAGAGCTCGCTGGTGCACGGGTCGATCCCGGCCGACGAGGGCGTGGTGGCGGTCGACCAGGGCGCCATCAAGGGGTCGCGGCGGAGCAACCCGGCGACCTACACCGGGCTGCTCGACCCGATCCGCAAGGCGTTCGCGAAGGCCAACGGCGTGAAGCCCGCGCTGTTCAGCGCGAACTCCGAGGGCGCGTGCCCCGAGTGCAAGGGCGCGGGCGTCGTCTACACCGACCTCGGGATGATGGCCGGGGTCGCCTCGGTCTGCGACGTGTGCGAGGGGCGGCGGTTCGCGGCGGCCGTCCTGGAGCACCGGTTCGGCGGCCGCGACATCTCCGAGGTCCTCGCGATGTCGGTGACCGACGCCGAGGAGTTCTTCGGCGCGGGGGAGGGCCGGATCCCGGCGGCGCACAAGATCGTGCGGCGGCTCGCCGACGTCGGGCTCGGCTACCTCACCCTCGGCCAGCCGCTCACCACGCTGTCCGGCGGCGAGCGGCAGCGGCTCAAGCTCGCCGTGCACATGGGCGAGAAGGGCGGGATCTACGTCCTGGACGAGCCGACGTCGGGCCTGCACCTCGCCGACGTCGAGCAGCTGCTCGGCCTGCTCGACCGGCTGGTCGAGTCCGGCAAGTCGGTCATCGTCGTCGAGCACCACCAGGCCGTGATGGCGCATGCCGACTGGATCATCGATCTCGGGCCCGGCGCCGGCCACGACGGCGGCCGGATCGTCTTCGAGGGGACCCCGGCCGACCTGGTGGCCGCCCGCTCCACCCTCACCGGCGAGCACCTCGCGGCCTACGTCGGCGCCTGACCTGCGGTCCCCTCCGTCCGGGCCGGTCGGCCCCGGGCGGCGGGGGCGGCGGTCAGTCCTCGACGTCGCCGGTGACGCGGCGGACGGGGTGGAGGGCGGCGCGGATGGCGGCGGCCCCCTCGGCGGGCAGGCCGGCGATCCCGAAGCCGGACGCGTTCAGCGCGGCCGTCGCGTCCTCGGCGAGGTCGCGGCCCGCGGGGGTGATGGTCGCGAGGACGACGCGGCGGTCGTCGGGGGAGGGGGCGCGGCCGACGAGGCCGCGGCCCTCGAGCCGTCCGATCACGTTGGTGACCGAAGCGGGGTGGACCATGAGCCGGGTGCCCATCTTGCCCATCGGGAGGGTGCCGGAGCGGGCGAACGCCAGCAGGCGCAGCGCCTCGTAGGCGGCGAACGTGAGACCGTACGGCTTGAGGACGGCCTCGATGCGGCTCAGCAGGAGCTGCTGGGCGCGCATCACCGAGGTGACGGCCGCCATGTGGTCGGCGTGCTCGGGCCAGCGGGCGCTCCACTGGCGGTGGGCCTCGGCGATGGGGTCGGGGGCGGGCATCGCACCACCGTATGTCGTCTTGACCGATTCGCGCACGGAAACTATTTTAGCTTCCAAATATTGGATGTCCAAGGGTCCACGGTCGGCCCGAGGGGCGGGGGTGGAGACGGTGACGGGTTCCTCCGGGGAACTGCACGTTCCGGTGCATCCGGTGCGGTTCGTGACGGCGGCGGCGCTGTTCGACGGGCACGACGCGGCCATCAACATCATGCGGCGCATCCTGCAGGCGCAGGGCGCCGAGGTGGTGCACCTGGGGCACGACAGGTCGGTGCGCGAGGTCGTCGACGCCGTGCTGGAGGAGGACGCCCAGGGCGTCGCGATCAGCTCCTACCAGGGCGGGCACGTCGAGTACTTCGAGTTCCTCTCGCGCAGCCTCAAGGAGGCCGGCGCCGAGCAGGTGCGGGTGTTCGGCGGCGGCGGGGGCGTCATCGTGCACGAGGAGATCGCCCGGCTGGCGGCCTCGGACGTGCGGATCTTCTCCCCGGAGGACGGGCAGCGCCTCGGCCTCCCCGGCATGATCAACGAGCTGGTCCGGGACTGCGACGTCGACCTCGCCGCCGAGCCCGCGACCGCCGACGCCGTCATCGCGGGGGACCGGCGCGCCCTCGCCCGGACGATCACCTGCCTGCAGGCCGGGCGGCTCCCGGACGCCGACCGCGCCGCGCTCGCCGACGCCGCGGCGGCCCGGACCGTCCCGGTCCTCGGCATCACCGGCACCGGCGGGTCCGGCAAGTCCTCCCTCACCGACGAGCTGGTGCGGCGGTTCCGCGTCGACCGGCGCGACGGGCTCCGCGTCGCCGTCCTGGCGGTGGACCCGACCCGGCGGCGCGGCGGCGGCGCCCTGCTCGGCGACCGCATCCGGATGAACGCCCTGGACGGCGACCGCGTGTTCTTCCGCTCGCTGGCCACCCGCGGCGCCCGCGAACTGCCCGACGGCACCGCCGACATCATCGCCGCCTGCAAGGCCGCCGGGTACGACCTGGTGATCCTGGAGACGCCCGGCATCGGGCAGGGCGACGCCGCGATCGTCCCGCTCGTCGACACGTCGCTGTACGTGATGACGCCCGAGTTCGGCGCCGCGTCCCAGCTCGAGAAGATCGACATGCTCGACTTCGCCGACGTCGTCGCGATCAACAAGTTCGAGCGGCGCGGGGCGCGCGACGCGCTGCGCGACGTCTCGCGCCAGCTCGTCCGCAACCGGGAGGCGTTCGGCAGCCGCCCCGAGGACATGCCGGTGTTCGGGACCAGTGCCGCGACGTTCGACGACGACGGCGTCACCGCCCTCTACCGGCACCTCGGCGGGCTCCTCGCCGAGCACGGGCTGCCGGCCGCGGACGGCGTGCTGCCGGAGGTCGACACCAAGGTCTCGACCGGCGCCGCCACCGTCATCCCGCCGAACCGCGTCCGGTACCTGTCGGAGATCGCCGACACCGTCCGCGGCTACCACGCCGAGACCGAGCGGCAGATGGCGGCCGTCCGGCGGGTGCAGCGGCTCGCCGAGGTCCGCGCCGAGCTCACCGACGCCGCCGAGGTCGAGGAGCTGCTCGAGCGGGCCCGCCGGGACGTCGACCCCCGCGACGCCGCGCTGCTCGAGGAGTGGCCGTCGGTCGTGGAGTCCTACTCCGGGGACGAGCAGGTCGTGCGGATCCGCGACCGGGAGCTGCGCACGCCGCTGACCCGCGAGTCCCTGTCGGGCAGCCGCATCCCCCGCGTCGCCCTGCCCCGCTTCACCGACCACGGCGAGCTGCTGCGGTTCCTGCGCAACGAGAACCTCCCCGGGAAGTTCCCGTTCACCGCCGGGGTCTTCCCGTTCAAGCGCGACAACGAGGACCCGGCGCGGATGTTCGCCGGGGAAGGCGACCCGTTCCGCACCAACCGCCGCTTCAAGCTCCTGTCGGAGGGGCAGCCCGCGACCCGGCTGTCCACCGCGTTCGACTCCGTCACCCTCTACGGCCGCGACCCCGACGAGCGTCCCGACGTCTACGGCAAGGTCGGCACGTCCGGCGTGTCCATCGCGACGCTGGACGACATGAAGGCCCTCTACGACGGCTTCGACCTGTCCTCGCCCACCACCTCGGTGTCGATGACGATCAACGGCCCGGCGCCGACGATCCTGGCGTTCTTCCTCAACGCCGCCATCGACCAGGGCCTCGACCGGTTCCGCGAGGAGGAGGGCCGCGAGCCGTCCGGCGCCGAGGCCGCGGAGATCCGCGCGCGGGTCCTGTCGACCGTCCGCGGCACGGTGCAGGCCGACATCCTCAAGGAGGACCAGGGGCAGAACACCTGCATCTTCTCCACCGAGTTCTCCCTGCGGATGATGGGCGACATCCAGGAGTGGTTCATCGCCAACCGCGTCCGCAACTTCTACTCGGTGTCGATCTCCGGCTACCACATCGCCGAGGCCGGCGCGAACCCCATCAGCCAGCTCGCGTTCACGCTCGCCAACGGGTTCACCTACGTCGAGTCCTACCTGGCGCGCGGCATGGACGTCGACGACTTCGCGCCCAACCTGTCGTTCTTCTTCTCCAACGGCATGGACCCCGAGTACAGCGTCCTCGGCCGCGTCGCCCGCCGCATCTGGGCCGTGGCCATGCGCGACCGGTACGGAGCCAACGAGCGCAGCCAGAAGCTCAAGTACCACGTGCAGACGTCCGGGCGCTCCCTGCACGCGCAGGAGATGCACTTCAACGACATCCGCACCACGCTGCAGGCCCTCATCGCCGTCTACGACAACTGCAACAGCCTGCACACCAACGCCTACGACGAGGCCGTCACGACGCCCACCGCCGAGTCCGTCCGCCGCGCCCTCGCCATCCAGATGATCATCAACCGGGAGTGGGGCCTGGCGATGAACGAGAACCCGCTGCAGGGCTCGTTCATCATCGACGAGCTGACCGACCTCGTCGAGGAGGCGGTGCTGACGGAGTTCGACCGGATCAGCGAGCGCGGCGGCGTGCTCGGCGCGATGGAGACCGGCTACCAGCGCGGCCGCATCCAGGACGAGTCGATCCTGTACGAGCACCGCAAGCACGACGGGTCCCTGCCGATCATCGGCGTGAACACGTTCCGCGCCCCGGACGGCGGCGACGGGACGCCCGACACGATCGAGCTCGCCCGCGCCACCGAGGAGGAGAAGCGCTCGCAGCTCGAGCGGGTCCGCGCCCACCGGGCGGCGCACCGCGACGAGTCCGGCGCGGCCCTCGCCGCCCTGCAGGACGCGGCCCGCTCCGGCGGCAACGTGTTCGCCGTCCTGATGGACGCCGCGCGGGTCTGCACCCTCCAGCAGATCACCGACGCGTTCTTCGAGGTCGGCGGGCAGTACCGCCGCAACGTATGACGGCTCCGCGGGGACCGGCGGGCGTTCCGCGCGACGACACCGGCCACCCGGTCCCCGTCCCGGACCGGGTGCGCCGCGTCGTGTCGATCGTCCCGTCCCTCACCGAGACCGTCGCGGCCGCCGCGCCCGGCCTGCTCGCCGGCGCCACCGACTGGTGCACGCACCCCGCGGACCTGGACGTCCCGCGCGTCCGCGGCACCAAGAACCCCGACGTGGACCGCATCGCCGCCCTGCGCCCGGACGTCGTCGTCGGCAACACCGAGGAGAACCGGCCCGCCGACGTCGACGCCCTGCGCGCCGCCGGTATCCCCGTGTGGATGACGCGGATCCGGACGGTCGAGGAGGCCCTCGGCTCGCTGCGCCGCATGCTCGCCGAGGGCTGCCGCGTCCCCGTCCCGTCCTGGCTGGACGACGCCGACCGGGCGTGGGCCGCCACCGCGCCCGGCCCGCCGCGCGCCGCGGTCGTCCCGATCTGGCGGCGCCCGTGGATGGTCGTCGGGCGCGACACCTTCACCGGCGACGTCCTCGCCCGCCTCGGCGTCGCGAACGTCTACGCCGACCACCCGGAGCGGTACCCGAAGATCCCGATCGGCGAGCTGAACGCGTCGGGGGCCGACCTCGTCGTCCTGCCGGACGAGCCGTACCGGTTCACCGCCGACGACGGCCCCGAGGCGTTCCCCGGCCTCGACTGCGTCCTCGTCGACGGCCGGCACCTCACCTGGTACGGGCCGTCGCTGGTCGACGCGCCGCGCGTGCTGGCGGAGCGGCTGGCCCGCTGACCCGGGCCGCGGCGGTCAGGGCGCCGCCGCGCGCCGGTGGTGCGCGACCGCGACGGCCGCGGTCAGCAGCCCGTCCGCCGTCGTGACGTCCACGCCGGTCAGCGCGTGCACGCGGGCCAGCCGGTTGTCGACGGTGTTGGGGTGCACGCCCAGCGCGCGGGCGGCGCCGCGCCGGTCGAGGTCCCGCGCGAAGTAGGCCAGCAGCGTCTCCCACAGCTCGGCGCGGCCCGCCAGCGGCGCCATCGCCGCGAGCAGGACGGGCGCGGCCCGCGAGTCGGCGCCGAGGTGGTACTCCAGCGCCACGTCCGCCAGCCGGTACGCGCCGGGCGGGCGGCCGGTGCCGCGCACGATCCGCAGGATCCGGCGCGCCGCGGCGGCCGCCGCCGGCGCCTCCCCGGGCGCCCGGACCGTCTCGGCGGCCAGCGTGACGGGCCCGCCCGCGGCCCGCCCGACCCGCTCGGCGAGCACCCCGGCGTCCACCTCGGCGTCCAGCGCCCCGGTGAGCAGCAGGACGCCGCCGGACGCGCGCAGGTCGGCGGGCGGCTCGGCCCCGTAGAGCCGCTCCAGGGCGTCCAGGATCCGCCGGGCCCGCCGGTGCGCCGTGACGCGCCGCGCCGCCGGGTCGACCTCGTCCGCCGCGGCGGGCGGCGGCTCGGGCGGCAGCTCCACGACCACGAGGGTGAGCACGGCGGGCACCTCGCCCTGGAAGTGGGCGACCAGCGGGGACGGGTCCCCGGCGAGGAGCGCGGACACGACCCGGGCGCCGTCGCGGGCGTACTCGGCGGCCGCGGTGCGGGCGTGCTCGTCGTACCCCGCGGCGCCCGCCTCCTGGAGGGCGTCGTTCACGTCGTGGGCGCGCCGCATCGCGGGGGCGAGCGCCGCCGGCGCGTCCGCGAGGGCCGCGCCCAGCTCGTCCCACAGCGCGTTCAGGCAGCCGTGCAGCGCCCGGATGTACTCCTGGAACGGCACCCCCTCCGCCGCCCGCTCGCGGGCGCGTTCCCGCACGAGCCGCAGGTCCTCCTCCCGGACGTCGCGGTCCAGCAGCGAGCCGAGCATGAGCCGCAGCGTCAGCCGGCACGTGCTCGCCATGACCGTCTGGAGCTGGAGGGGGATCCGGTCCCCGTACAGCGGCGAGCGCGCGGCGTAGTCCGCGACCACCGCGCGCGCCAGCGTCGGCACGCGGGGTTCCAGCCGCCGCACGACACCGGCGTAGCCCTCGGTCACGCGCGCCTCCGTTTCTGTGAATCGTCACAGCATATTGAGCCGTGCGCTGTGCCGGATCCGGATGGTGGGGGCCGGTCCGCGTCGCGAGCCTGGTGTGCACGTGGAAGGAGGCCACCGCCTTGCCCGACACCGGCTCGTCCCCGACCGTCCTGTACGAAGCGGCGCACGGCGTCGCGACGATCACTCTCAACCGCCCCGGGCGCCGCAACGCGCTGTCCCGCGAACTGTCGGCCGCCCTGACCGCCGCCCTGGAGGAGGCCGCGGGCGACGACGCCGTCCGCGCCGTGGTGCTCACCGGCGCCGGCGGGGCGTTCTGCGTCGGCGCCGACCTCGCGGGCGCCCCCGGGACCCGCGCCCTGACCGGCACGTCGCCGGACGGCGACCGCACCCGGCTGCTCGCGGGCACCCGCAACGCCGTGCTGCTGCACGAGATGCCCAAGCCCGTCGTCGCCGCGGTCCCGGGCGCCTGCGCGGGCGCCGGGCTGGCGCTCGCGCTGGCCTGCGACCTGCGGTACGCCGCCGGCACCGCCGTGTTCAACACCGCGTTCGTGGACGCCGGCCTGCCCGGCGACCTCGGCACGGCCTGGTTCCTGACCCGCGCGGCCGGTCCCGCCCGCGCCCGCGAGCTGCTCCTGCTGCCCGGCCGGCTCGACGCGCGGGCCGCGGCGGACGCGGGGCTGCTGCACGGCGTCGTCCCGCCGGACGCCCTCGCCGCGCACGCCGCCGGGATCGCCGCGCGGCTCGCCGCTAAGGCGCCGCTGGCCGTCGCCGACGCCAAGCGCGGCCTGCTCGACGCGCAGACCCTCCCGCTGGGCGACTACCTGCGCGCGGAGGCCGACCGGATGGTCCGCTGCGCCCACAGCGCCGACGCCCGCGAGGCCGCCGCCGCGTTCCTGGACAAGCGCGCCCCGCGCTTCGAGGGCCGGTGAGCGGCATGGCCGGAACGAGCGGAACGAGCGGTACGGAGGAAACGGCCGGGACGGGCGGGACGGGCGCGGGCGCGCCGCTCGCCGGGACCAGGGTCGTCGACTTCGGCCAGTACATCGCGGTCCCCGGCGGCACCCAGACGCTCGCCGACCTCGGCGCGGACGTGATCAAGGTGGAGCCGCCGGGCGGAGACCAGGCCCGCGGCATCGGCGCCTACGGCGAGGCGATCATGCGCGGCTACAACCGCGGGAAGCGCGCCGTCGTGCTCGACCTGCGCGACCCCGCCGACCGGGCCGCGGCGCTGCGGCTCGCCGCGTCCGCCGACGTGGTCGCGCAGAACCTGCGGCCCGGCGTGCTCGCCCGCTTCGGGCTCGGACCCGCCGACGTCCGCGCCGTCAACCCCCGCGCCGTGTACCTCACCGTCACCGGCTTCGGCACCGGCGGCCCGTCGCGCGCCCGTCCCGGCCTGGACATCGCCGCGCAGGCCGAGAGCGGCATCATGGCCGTCACCGGCGCCGCGGACGGCGAGCCGCAGCGCGTCGGGTTCCCCGTCGTTGACCACGCGACGGCGCTGGTGGTCGCGCAGGCGGTCCTGGCCGCGCTGCTGCGCCGCGAGCGGACCGGCGAGGGCGACGAGATCGAGGTGTCCCTGCTGGAGGTCGCCGTCCACCTGCAGACGGTCAACTGGGGCGAGTACGGCGTGACCGGCGCCGAGCCCGTCCGCACGGGCAACGGGCAGCCGAGCGCGGCGCCCGCCGCCGACGTGGTCGGCACCGCCGACGGCGCCGTCGTCGTCTCCGCCTACACCCGGGAGCGGTTCGCCCGGCTGTGCGAGCTGATCGGCCGCCCGGACATGGCCGCCGACCCGCGGTTCGCCGACAACGCCGCGCGCGTCGCGCACCGCCCCCTGCTGCTGGCCGCGCTGAGCGCGGCGTTCGGCGCGATGACCTCCGAGGAGGCCGTCGGGACGCTGGCCGCCGCCGGGATCGTCGCGGGCGCCGTCCGCGGCTACCGCGCGGTCCGCGCCGCCCCGGACGTCGCGGCGTCCGGCGTCTTCGTGCCCGCGACCGCCGCCGACGGCACCCCGTACGAGGTGCCCGGCCTGCCCTACCGGTCCGTCCGGTACGGGCGCCACGCGGCGCCCGGCCGCGTGCCGGCCCTCGGCGAGCACCACGACGCCGTCCTCGCCGAACTGGACGGGACCGCCCCCGCCGCCGGACCGGACGCCGCCGGACCGGACGCCGGACCGGACGCCGCCGGACCGGACGGGCGCGGCTGACGCCCGTCCCGTACCCTCCCACCCCTCGGAGACCTCATGGCTGTGAAAGACCGGGTCCGCGCGGCCCGCGACGACGGTGCCCGCGCGACGCGCCGGCGCGGCTGGACGATCACCGTCCTGTTCCTGCTGTTCATGCTCATCAACTTCGCCGACAAGGCCGTCACCGGCCTCGCCGGCGTCGAGATCAAGCGCGACCTCGGGCTGAGCGCCGAGCAGTTCGGGCTCGTGCAGAGCAGCTTCTTCTGGCTGTTCGCGGTCGGCGCCGTCGTCGTCGGCGGGCTCTGCGACCGGATCCGGGCCCGCTGGCTCGTCGCGGGCCTGATGGCGGTGTGGTGCCTGAGCCTGCTGCCGCTCGCCGCGCCGATCGGCCTCGGCATGCTGATGGCCTGCCGCATCCTGCTCGGCTTCGCCGAGGGCCCGGCCGCCGCGCTCGCCAACCGCGTCGTGCACACCTGGTTCCCCGCCCGCGAGCGCGGCCTGCCCAGCTCGGTCGTCATCACCGGCGCCGCGCTCGGCCCGCTGCTGGCCGCCCCGACCCTGAGCTGGGTCATCGACGCCTACTCGTGGCATGCCGCGTTCCTCGTCCTGGCGGCGGCCGGGGCGCTGTGGCTGGTGCTGTGGCTCCTGCTCGGCGGCGAGGGCCCCGAGGGCACGGCGGCCGAGGAGCCGTCCGGCGCGGAGTCGGACCGCCTGCCCGCACGGGTCCCGTACCGGACGCTCCTCACGTCCGGGACCGTGCTCGGCCTGACCGCCCTCGCGTTCTTCTCCTACATGAGCACGACGCTGAAGGTGAGCTGGCTGCCGGTCTACCTCGAGGAGGGCCTGGCGTACGACTCCCGCACCGCGGGCCTCCTGGTCGCCTTCCCGTACGCGGCGGCCGTGGTGCTGACGCTCGCCGTCGGCTGGTACTCGGGACGGCTGGTGCGGCGCGGCGTGCCGAGCCGCCTCGCGCGCGGCGCGCTGTCCGGGGCGCTCATCGCCGCGTCCGGGGCGTCGATGGTGCTGTTCACCCAGCTCGACCGGGGCTGGCTCCAGATGGCGTTCCTGACGTTGGCGTTCTCCCTCAACACCTCGGCGTGGGGCATCGTCGTCGCGGCCCTGTCGGACGTCGTCCCGCGCGCCCAGCGGGGAACGGTGCTCGGCGCGTTCATCGCCGTCTACAGCATGGGCGGGGTGCTCGCCCCGATGATGCTCGGCGGGTTCGTCGGCTCCGCCGCGACCGAGGCCGACGGGTACGGCACCGGGTTCCTCGTCACCGGCGTGGCCATGCTGGCCGGCGTGCTGGCGGCGCTGCCGTTCGTCGACCCCGAGCGCGACGCGCGCGGGTTCGCGAGGTTCGCCGCGGACGAGGGGAGCGACCGGTGACGCTCGCGATCACCCCGGAGCGGCGGGCGCTGCGCGAGGCGCTGCGCGACCTGCTCGCCCGCGCCTGCCCGCCCGCGGCCGTCCTCGCGGCCATGGAGACGCCGGACGGCACCGACCGCGCCCTGTGGGACGTCCTGTCCCGGGAGCTGGGGCTGCCCGGCCTGCTCGTCCCCGAGGACCTGGGCGGCGCCGGACTCGGCCTCCCCGAGCTCGTCGTCGTGCAGGAGGAGCTGGGACGGGTGCTCCCGTGCGTCCCCGCGTTCTCGACCGCCGTGCTCGCGCCGCTCGTCCTGCTGCACGCCGCCCCGGCGAGCGGCGCCGCGCGCGACCGCCTCGCCCGGATCGCGGCGGGCGGGACGACGGTCGCCGTGGCCCTCGGCGACGACCCGTCCCGCTGGGGCGGCGGGTACGGCGACGTGACCGCCGCGCCCGCGGGCGCGCTCACCGGGTGGGCGTCGTACGTGCCGGACGGCCACATCGCCGACGTCCTGCTGGTCACCGCCCGCGACCCCGGCGGCGCGACCGCGCTGTACGAGGTCGACGCGCGCGAAGCCGTCCGGTCCGTGCTGCCCGCGCTGGACCTGACCCGCCCGATGGCGGGGATCGTGCTGCGGGACGCCCCCGGACGCCTCCTCGCCCGCGGCGCCGGGGACGGGCTCGCGCGGGCGCTCGACCTCGCCCTCGTCGCGCTGGCCGCCGAGCACGTCGGCGGCGCCCGGCGCTGCCTGGACCTCGGCGTGCGGCACGCCGGGACGCGGGAGCAGTTCGGCCGCCCGATCGGAGCGTTCCAGGGGGTCAAGCACCTGTGCGCCGACATGCTCCGCGCCATCGAGCCCGCGTGCTCGGCCGTCCGCCACGCCGCCGCCTGCGACCCCGCCGACCTGCCCGAGCAGGCCGCGCTCGTCAAGGCGCACTGCCCCGGCGTGCACTTCGCGGCGGCGTGCGAGGCGATCCAGATCCACGGGGCGCTCGGCTTCTCCTGGGAGCACGAGCTGCACCTGCACTACAAGCGGGCCAAGTCCGGGCAGCTGCTGTTCGGCGAGACCGGCCACCACCTAGACGTGGTGGCGGCCCGCGCCGGATTCGGGGAGGACGGCCGATGACCGCCGAGGACCTGCGCGCCGAGGCGCGCGCGTGGATCGCCGCGCACCGCGACGCCGCCGTCCCGGCGGCCGGCGCGCACCCGCCGCACGACCACGTGCCGGACGAGCGCGACCGCCGCTGGCTGGACGCGGCCCGCGACGGCGGCTGGGTGTGCCTGTCGTGGCCCGCCCGGTACGGCGGCCGCGCCCTGTCCGAGCTCGAGATCATCGCGGTGAACGAGGAGTTCGCCCGCGCCGGGGTGCGGCGGCCCGACCTCGGGATGGGCGAGGCGCTCGTCGCCCCGGCGCTCCTCGTGCACGGCACGCCCGAGCAGAAGGACCACTTCCTGCCGCGCATCCGGTCCGGCGCGGACGTGTACTGCCAGGGCTTCTCCGAGCCCGAGACGGGCTCCGACCTGGCGGGCCTGCGCACGCGGGGGACCGTCGAGGGCGGCACCGTCCGCGTCACCGGCCACAAGATCTGGACGTCGCACGGGCTCCAGGCGAACATGATGTTCCTGCTGTGCCGCACCGATCCGGACGCGCCGCGCCACCGGGGCCTGTCGTACGTCCTGCTGCCGCTGGACGGCGGCGGCGTGGACATGCGCCCGATCCGGCAGCTCACCGGCGGCGCGGGCTTCTGCGAGGAGTTCCTCGACGGCGCGGCCGCCCCGCTGTTCAACGTGATCGGCGGGGTCGGCGGCGGCTGGCGCGTCGCGATGACGACCCTCGGCGCGGAGCGCGCGGGGGAGATCACCGGGCAGTACTTCGGCTACCGCCGCGAGTTCGAGGCCCTCGTCGCGCGGCTGCGGGGGCGGGGGCGCCTGCGCGACCCGCACGTCCGGCGGGCGCTGGCCGAGGCGTACGTCCGCGTGGAGCTGATGCGGTTCACCGGCCGGCGGGTCGCCGACGAGATGGCGGCGGGCGGGGACGTGTCCGCGCCGCTGGCCGTCGACAAGATCAACTGGTCGGAGTACCACTGCGACTTCGGCTCCCTGGCGCTGGACGCGCAGGGCCCGGCGGGGCTGCTGCGGCCGCCCGGCGACGGCTACCCGGTCGACGAGTTCCAGCAGGTGATGCTGGGCAGCCGCGGCCGCCGGATCGCCCGCGGCACCAACCAGATCCAGCGCGACATCATCGCCGAGCGGGTCCTCGGACTGCCCCGGTGAGGCGCCGCGCGCCCCGGCCGTCCGCGCGGACGGCCGGGGCGCGGGGGCGGCCGGTGGCGCGGCGCCCGCGGGAACGGTCCCGTCAGGCGCGGGGACCGCCCGCCACGTAGATGACCTGCCCCGAGACGAACGAGGCGTCGTCGCTCACCAGGAACGCGACCGTCCCGGCGATGTCCTCCGGGCGGCCGACGCGGCGCACCGGGATCTCCTTGGCCGCGGCGGCCTTGAAGTCCTCGAAGTCGACGCCGACGCGGGCGGCGGTCGCGGCGGTCATCTCGGTCTCGATGAAGCCGGGCGCGATCGCGTTCGCGGTGACCCCGAACTTGCCGAGCTCGATCGCGAGGGTCTTGGTGAAGCCCTGGAGGCCCGCCTTGGCCGCCGAGTAGTTCGCCTGCCCGCGGTTGCCGAGCGCCGACACCGACGACAGGTTCACGACGCGGCCCCAGCCCGCCTTCGTCATGTGCTCCTGCGCGGCGCGGCTCATCAGGAAGGAGCCCCGCAGGTGCACCGAGACGACCGAGTCCCAGTCGTCGTCGGTCATCTTGAACAGCAGGTTGTCGCGGGTGATGCCGGCGTTGTTCACCAGCACGACGGGCGGGCCCAGCTCGGCCGCGATCCGCGCCACGGCGGCGGTGACGGCGGCCGAGTCGGCGACGTCGACGCCCACGGCGAGCGCCGTCCCGCCGTCCTTCGCGATCGTCTCGACGGTGCCCGCGCAGGCGGCCTCGTCGAGGTCGCAGACCGCGACGGCGAAGCCCTCGCGGGCCAGCCGGACGGCGACGGCGGCGCCGATGCCGCGCGCGGCGCCGGTGACGACGGCGACCCGCGGGCCGCCGGTGGGGGTGTCGGTCATGGTGGGCCTCCCGTCAGACCTGGATGTCCTTGGCGATGATGGTCTTCAGCACCTCGCTGGTGCCGCCGTAGATCCGCGTGACGCGGGCGTCGGTGTACAGGCGCGCGATCGGGTACTCCAGGATGTAGCCGTAGCCGCCGTGCAGCTGCAGGCACTTGTCGACGACGCGCTGCTGCACCTCGGTGCAGAACAGCTTGGCGACGGCGGCGTCGGCGGGGGTGAGCTCCCCGGCGTCCAGCGCCTCGATCGCGCGGTCGATCAGGGAGCGGGCCGCCTCCACCTCGGTGGCGCACTCGGCCAAGACGAACTTGGTGTTCTGGAACGAGGACACGGTCTTGCCGAAGACGGTGCGCTCCTGCACGTACTTACGGGCGAACTCGACGGCGGCGGCGGCCGACGCGTAGGAGCTGGTGGCGATCCCGAGCCGCTCCTCGGCGAGGTTGTGGGTGAGGTACTCGAACCCGCGGCCCTCCTCGCCGAGCAGGTCCTCGACGGGGACGCGCACGTCGCTGAAGGACAGCTCGGCGGTGTCGGAGCTGCGCAGCCCGATCTTCTCCAGCTTGCGGCCGACCGCGTAGCCCTCGCTCTTGGTGTCGACGACCAGGATCGACAGGCCGGCGCGGCGGTTCTCGGGGGTGGCGGGGGAGGTGCGGGCGACGACCAGCATCCGGTCGGCGAGGACGCCGCCGGTGATGAACGTCTTGGCGCCGTTCAGGATGTAGTGGTCGCCGTCGCGCTTCGCGGTGGTCTGGATGCCGGCGAGGTCGGAGCCGGTGCCGGGCTCGGTCATCGCGATGGCGGTCATCATCTCGCCGGAGATGAACGGCGGCAGCCACCGCTTCTTCTGCTCCTCGCTCGCGTACTTGAGCAGGTAGGGCAGGACGAGGTTGACGTGGACGCCGTAGCCGCCGAAGCTCACCCCGGCGCGGGCGCACTCCTCGGAGACGACCGCCTGGTACTTGAAGCTGGTCTCCCCGGCGCCGCCGTACTCCTCGGGCACCTGGATGCCGAAGACGCCCAGCTCGCCGAGCTTGTTGTAGAAGCCGCGGGGCGGGTGCCCGGCGGCCTCCCACTCCTCGTAGTACGGCGCGACCTCGGCCTCGATGAAGTCCCGGATCGTGTCCCGGAAGGCTTCGTGGTCCTCGTTGAACAGGGTGCGGCGCACGCTGTGCCCCTTTCGCGGTAACTGCGGATCGCGTCACCGGCGGAACGCCGGCAGTTTTCGAACTTCGTTCTAGAACGGCATTGTAGCGTTCGCGGCCGGTGCGGCCGCCCCCGCCGAGGCCGCGGCGGCGGCGCCCCGGGACGGGCGCGCGGAGGAGCGCCTCGGATGACCGGGTGGTCGCACGCGCGGCGCTCGGCCCGTCCCGGGGATGCCGGAGGGGTGGGCGGGGCCGCTCCGGAGCGCGGAGGGCCGACGGCCGGGCGCCGGCCCGCCGCCGGTTCCCGCGTGAGCGGGCTGCACCGGTGCGCGGATCGTCCGGGAATGGATCACTGCCCTTCCGAACGAGCGCTTGTGAATTCCACTCCGCCGTCGTGCGGACGGCCCTCAGGAAAGGTTCGGACGGCGGCGGTTCCGGTCCCTGGCCGGAGCCGGACACGGCCGGCGGTTGCGCGGGCGGGCGCTATGTGCGGCGGCGCGCGCGGCGCCGCGCCGCGCGTCAAGCCCGCGGCGAGCGCGGGTCACGGGGAGGTGCCGGGAGATAAAAAGCGGCGCCGGGTGGATACGGGGGCAATCCACCCGGCGCCGCGTCATCGGTGTTCCGACGGGGGCCCGGAACACCGGCACGGGCGCTCCGACGGGGGACCAGAGCGCCGGTACAAATCGTACACCGAAACCCCCCGCGGTTAGTCAAGAGAATGTCACGACCCGATTTCCGGTCGCCGACCGGAAATCGGCTTCTGTTCCGCTCCCTCGGCGTCGTCGAAGCGTGCCGTCGGCGTCGGCTCCCGCCCGCCGTTCGCGAAGATCACGCTGACGTAGGGCAGGAACAGCGCGCCGACCACCATGAGCGCCACGAGCCAGAACGGGGCGCCGGCGATCGCGCTGAGCACCGCGCCGGCGAAGCAGCCGGTCCGGACGGCCATGGACACCAGGTAGCGGCGCTGCCGGTACCCGATGTCCTCCGACATCGGCCGGGGCGCGTTGGTGACCGTGTAGACCTGCTCGGCCTCCCGGCGGTGATTGAGCTTCACGTTTCCAAGGTAAGCCCATGACGTCCGACATACGACAGCAGGACGGTCAAGACATCGGGAGGATCGAGATGACCGATCGCACCTACCGGGTGACCGAGATCGTGGGCACCTCGCCGGAGTCGGTGGAAACCGCCATCCGCAACGGCATCAAACGCGCGAACGAGACCCTGCGCCACCTGGACTGGTTCGAGGTGAAGGAGGTCCGCGGGCAGATCGAGGACGGCGACGTCGCCCACTACCAGGTCACGATGAAGATCGGCTTCCGCCTCGAGGACGCCTGAGGCGCGCGGCCCGGCACGGCGCCGCACGGCGTCACGCGGCGCCCCACGGCCCCGCACCGTGCCGGCACGGCGCGGCCGGACCCCCGGTGCCACCGGGGCCCGGCCGCGCCGTGCGGCGCCCTCAGGACGCCTGCGACACCGTCGACATGTTGAAGTCGGGAACCCGCAGCGCCGGCATGGCGGCGCGGGTGAAGTAGTCCGACCACTCGCGCGGCAGCGTCGGCTCGGTCCGGCCGGCCTCGGCGATCCGGCCCAGCAGGTCCACCGGGCTCTCGTTGAACCGGAAGTTGTTGACGGCCCCGACGACCTCGCCGTCCTCGACGAGGTACACCCCGTCGCGGGTGAGTCCGGTCAGCAGCAGGCTCTGCGGGTCGACCTCCCGGATGTACCACAGGCAGGTCAGCAGCAGCCCCCGCTCGGTGCGGGCCACCATCTCCTCCAGGGACGCGCCGCCGCCCGGCGCCGTCATCGCCAGGTTGTCGATCGGCGGCGTGACGGGCAGGCCGGTGCGGTCCGCGGACCGCCGCGTCTGGGTCAGCGCGGCCAGCTCGCCGTCGCGGATCCAGTCGGTGGCGCCGAGCGCGACACCGTTGTCGAACACCGACGACTCCCGGCCCGACGCGTGCGCCACGACGAACGGGGCGCACTCCATGCCCGGCGCGGCCGGGTCGCTCGACAGCGTGATCGGCAGGTTCGCCAGCCGCTCCCCGACGCGGGTGCCGCCGTCCGGCGCGCTGAACACCGTCCGCCCGTCCGCGGCGTCCTGCGCGCCCGCCGACCAGTACAGGTACACCATGAGGTCGGACACGGCGCTCGGCGGCAGGATCGTCTCGTAGCGCCCGGCGGGCAGGTCGAGGCGCCGCTTGCCCCAGTCGAGGCGCCGCGCGAGCCCGGCGGCGAGCCCGTCGACGTCCACGTCGGTGAAGTCGCGGGTGCCGACGCCCGCCCACGCCGAGCCGCCCTCGCCCTTGGCGTTGAGCTCCAGCAGCCCCGTCGGCTGGTCGTGGCGGGCGCGCAGCCCGGCCGAGCTCCCCACGAACGTGGACGTCAGCACGTGGTTCGCGAACCCGTACAGGCGCCGGTCGGCGGCCTGCGCGGCGGCGAACGCCTCGCCGAGCGCGGGCGCGACCCGCTCGAACACGCCGATGCCGGTCTCGGCCGGCCCGGCGTCCCAGTCGCCGGCCCCGGCGGGCGCCGCGGCGACGAGCGGGGCGGCGTCCTCGGCGGGCGCGTTCCCGGCGGCGTCGGCCTCGGCGGCGCGCACCAGGTCCTCGATGCCGCCGGCGTCGACGGCCGCCCGGGACACCACGCCCGCGGCGACGCCGCCGCCGGTCTCGCGCAGCGCGATGACGGTGAGGCGGCTGGAGCGGGTGACGCCGTTGGTGGTGAGGGTGTTGCCGGCCCACCGCAGGTTCGCGGTGCCGGTCTCGTCGGCGATGACGATGCAGTCGTCGGCGCGCGACAGCTCGAGCGCCTTCTCGACGGCGTCCTGCGGCCTGATCGTGCTCACTGCCCGCCCTCCTTCACCGTGTTGAGGATGTTGACGCCGCGGAACAGCGCGGACGGGCAGCCGTGGCTGACCGGCGCGACCTGCCCGGGCTGGCCCTTGCCGCAGTTGAACGCGCCGCCCAGCACGTACGTCTGCGGGCCGCCGACGGCCTCCATCGAGTTCCAGAACTCGGTGGTGGTGGCCTGGTAGGCGACGTCGCGGAGCTGCCCGGCGAGGCGGCCGTTCTCGATCCGGTAGAAGCGCTGCCCGGTGAACTGGAAGTTGTACCGCTGCATGTCGATCGACCAGCTCTTGTCGCCGACGATGTAGACGCCGTTCTCCACGCCGCCGATCAGCTCGTCGGTGGACGGCCCGTCCGGCGCGGGCGCCAGCGACACGTTCGCCATCCGCTGGATCGGCATGCTGGACGCGGCGTCGGCGAACGCGCACCCGTTGGAGCGGTCCGCGCCGGTGAGGCGGGCGATGCGCCGGTCGGTCTGGTAGCCGGTGAGGACGCCGCCGGAGATGATGTCGAACGACCGCGTCGCGACGCCCTCGTCGTCGTAGCCGATGGTGGCGAGGCCGTGCTCGGCGGTGCGGTCGCCCGTCACGTTCATGGCGTCCGACCCGTACTTCAGCGTCCCGAGCAGGTCGGGGGTGGCGAACGAGGTGCCCGCGTAGGCCGCCTCGTAGCCGAGGGCCCGGTCGAGCTCGGTGGCGTGCCCGATGGACTCGTGGATCGTCAGCCACAGGTTGGACGGGTCGACGACGACGTCGTAGCGGCCCGGCTCGACCGACGGCGCGGCCAGCTTCTCGGCGAGCAGCTCGGGGATGCGCGCCAGCTCCCCGTCCCAGTCCCAGTGGGCCCCGGTCAGCCACTCCCACCCGTATCCGGCGGGCGGCGCGATCGTCCGCATCGTGTCGAACGCGCCGTCGGCGATCCCGACGGCGTTGACGACCGGGTGGAGCCGCACCCGCTGCTGGGTGGTGACGGTCCCGGCGAGGTCGGCGAAGAACTTGTTCTCCTTGACCTGCAGCAGCGTGGCGTCCACGTGGTCGACGCGGTCGTCGGCCAGCAGCCGCCGCGACCAGTCGGTCAGCAGCGCGACCTTGTCGCCGGTGGGGACGGCGAACGGGTCGGTCTCGTACGCCGACACCCACGTCCGCTCCCCGTGGACGGGTTCGGGCGCCAGCTCGATCGGCTCCCGGTTGACGGGACGGGCGACGGCGGCGACCTCGACGGCCTGCTCGGCGACGCGGGCCGCGCCGTCCGGCGTCAGGTCGATGCCGGCGGCGAACCCCCAGGTGCCGTCCTTGACGACGCGGACCGACAGGCCCACGTCGTCGGCGTCCAGCGCGGTCTCCAGGGCGGCGTCGTGCAGGCGGAGGGTCTGGCTGCGGATGCGCTCGAGGCGGAAGTCGGCGTGCTCGGCGCCCAGTTCGCGGGCCCGGGTGAGGGCCGCGTCGGCCAGCGCGCGCAGCGGCAGCGCGGTGAAGGCGGGATCGATGTCATGCACTCTTCGCAACCTACCGCCCGGGCCGCCGCCCCGGCCCGCAAGCGCGGCCGAACAAAGCGGCCCGGCGGATCTTGTCGGTTCGGCACATCTTCGCCGCCCCGCGCGGGCCGCTAGGTTGGTGCGCTGTCATCACCGGACGACGGGTCGCGACGGCCCGCGCACCGCAACAAGTCGACGAGAGGGTCGTGATGAGTCGCTCTGTCCTCGTGACCGGGGGTAACCGGGGCATCGGCCTGGCGATCGCCCGCGAGCTCGCCGCCGCCGGAGACGCGGTCGCCGTGACGTACCGGTCCGGCGAGCCGCCGGAGGGCCTGTTCGGCGTCAAGTGCGACGTCACCAGCGCCGAGGACGTGGACGCGGCCTTCGGCAAGGTCGAGGCCGAGCAGGGGCCCGTCGAGGTGCTCGTGGCCAACGCCGGGATCACCAAGGACACGCTGCTGGCGATCATGAGCGAGGAGTCGTTCACCTCGGTCCTGGACACCAACCTCACCGGCGCGTTCCGGGTCGCCAAGCGCGGCGTGAAGGGCATGATGCGCAAGCGGTCCGGGCGCATCGTGCTGGTGTCGTCGGTCGTGGGCCTGATGGGCTCCCCGGGGCAGGCGAACTACGCGGCGTCCAAGGCCGGCATGGTCGGGTTCGCGCGGTCGCTGGCCCGCGAGCTGGGGTCGCGCGGCATCACGGTGAACGTGGTCTCGCCCGGGTTCGTCGACACCGACATGACGCAGGTGCTGACCGAGGACCAGCAGAAGGGCATCCTGTCGGCGATCCCGCTGGGGCGGATGGCGCAGCCGGAGGAGGTCGCCAAGGCCGTCCGGTTCGTGGCGGGCGAGGACGCCGCCTACATCACCGGGGCCGTGATCCCGGTGGACGGCGGCCTGGGAATGGGGCACTGAGGTCATGGGAATCCTCGAAGGCAAGCGCATCCTGGTCACCGGTGTCCTCACCGACGCCTCGATCGGCTTCCACATCGCCCGGATCGCGCAGGAGCAGGGCGCCGAGGTCGTGCTGACGGCGTACCCGCGCCCGACCCTCACCCAGCGCACCGCGAAGCGGCTCCCGTCCGGTCCCGACGACGTCCCGCCGGTGCTGGAGCTGGACGTCACCGACAGCGCGCAGCTCGAGGGCCTCGCCGACAACCTGCGCGGCGTCGGGTTCGACCGGCTCGACGGCGTCGTCCACGCGATCGGGTTCGCGCCGCAGACGGCGCTCGGCGGCAACTTCCTCGACACCCCGTGGGAGGACGTCGCGACCGCCGTGCACGCGTCGACGTACTCGCTGAAGTCGCTGACGATGGCGTGCCTGCCGCTGATGAAGGACGGCGGCTCGGTCGTCGGCCTCGACTTCGACGCGACCAAGGCGTGGCCGGTCTACGACTGGATGGGCGTCGCGAAGGCGGGCCTGGAGTCGTGCGCCCGCTACCTGGCCAAGTACCTCGGCCCGCAGGGCGTCCGCGTCAACCTGGTCGCGGCGGGCCCGCTCGCCACGATGGCCGCCAAGAGCATCCCCGGGTTCGAGGGCATGACGGAGCTGTGGCCGAAGGCGGCGCCGCTCGGCTGGGACATCAAGGACTCCGAGCCGACGGCCCGCGCCTGCGCGATGCTGCTGTCGGACTGGTTCCCGGCGACCACCGGCGAGATCGTCCACGTGGACGGCGGCCTGCACGCCATCGGCGGCGTCTCCGACTGACCCGGCGGCCTCCGGGGCGTCTTCCGGGCCCGGCTCCCGCGCGGGGGCCGGGCCCGTGCCGTTCCCGGAAGCGCCGGACCTCAGCGGCGGGCGCGACTCCGGGTCCGGTTCCGGGCGGGGACCGGCGCGGTGGCGTGGCGGGCGCGCAGGACGCGCCCGGTGACGCTGAGGTGGAGGGCGGCGACGGCGCCCGCGGAGGCGGCCGCGGCGGCGACCCACACGGCCCGGTCGGTCTGTTCGCCCGTCGCGGCCACGGGCGCGACGAGGCGGGTCTGCGGCCGGGCCGCCGCGACCGGCTCGGGCGCGACCTCCGGTGCGGGCAGGACGCCGCCCGCCGGTTCGGGCGCGGGGACCTCGCCGTCCGCCGCGGCGGGCGGCGCCTCCCCGGCCGGGATCTCCGGGTCGGGCGGCGGCGCGCCGCCGCCCCCGGCTCCCGCCGCCTCGCCGCGCTCCGGTTCGGGTTCGGGCGCGGGCTCCTCCGGTTCGCCGGCGGGCTCGGACGGCTGCGCCGGCGCCGACGACGAGGGAGGCGACGAGGGAGGGGGCGTCGGGTCGGGGGAGGGGGTCTCGGGGCTCAACGACTCGCGAATGTTGCCGAGTTGGCACTTCCAATTCTCGATCGTGCTCGCCGGGTCGGTGCCCTCCTTGCACACCTCCGGTTCCCCGGCCGCGTGCGCGGCGGGGGCGGTGAACAGCAGGGCGAGGGCGCCGGCCGAGACCGCCGCCGACGCGGTCCCCGCGCGCACGAGCCGCCTGGCTCCGGATCGCCGTTCGGGCATGTCGCTTCCTCCGCCTGGGGGTCGACGCCGTGCCCGGCGGGCCCGGGGCGGGCTCGGGACACGGCGGTCACGGTCAGGTCCGCGCCATCGGCCCGATCCTGCCCCGGGAGACACCTCCCGTAAACCTCCCGCGCCAGTGACCGCTTACTTCGACGGCCGCCGCGTCCTGTGTCGCGTCCTGATCCTGTGTCGCGACCTCGCGGTCACTGTGCGACGAGGCGGGCGAGGCGGGTGCGCCGCTCGGGGGCCTCCGTCTCGCGGACGGCGCGTGCCAGCGCGGGCCCGGCGGCCTGCACGACCGACAGGTGCCGCACGGCCCGGCCGAACGCGGTGACGGCCAGCGGCCGCGACAGGCCCGCGTCCGGCAGGACGGCCACGACGGCGGGCCGGCGCGCGCCGCGCGCCTGCGCGACGGTGACGGCCCAGCCGTGCCGCAGCCGCGCCGCGTCGGCGGGGGAGAGGACGGCCGCGCCGCCGGGGAACTCGACGTCGAGCCCGTGCGGCCCGCCGCCCGCCACGACGCCGGTCTCACCGAGCGCGGCGTGCGGCAGCGGCGCCGCCACGACCACCCGGTCGCCGGCGTCGAACCCGCCGAACGCGCCCGGGCCGGGGTTCAGCCGCTCCTTCAGCGCGGCGTTCAGCGCGCCGGTGCCCGCCGGGCCGCCCGCCGCGACCGCGACGACCTGGACGTCCTCCACGGGGATCTCCAGGGCGCGCGGGATCGAGTCGGTCACCAGCTGGACGGCGCGGTGCACCGCCTCGGCCGGATCGGCGGCCGGGACGATCACGACCTCCCGCCCGGGGGCGTCCACGGCGGGCAGTTCCCCGGCCCGCACCGCCTCGGTCAGCTCCGCGACGGGGTCGCCGGGCGGCGTCGCGTCCAGTTCCACGACCGGCACGGTCTCCGACGCCTCCAGGTCGTCCAGCGGGCGGCCCGGCCCGGCGGGCGGCAGCGCGCCGGGCTCCCCGCACAGCACCAGGTGCGCGCCGTCGGGGCACGCCTCGGCCAGCACGGCGCACAGTTCGACGTCGAGCCCGGCGGCGTCCGCGACGATGACCAGGTCGAGGTCGAACGGGTGCCGCTCGCCGCGCCCGTACACGACCGCGCCGGGCGCGGCGGACGGGTCGCCGACCGGTTCGAGCAGCCGGTGCAGGCTCGCGATCACCGGTCCGCCGCCCGCGCCGCCGGGCTCCGCGGGCAGCGCGGCGGCCAGGTCGGCGGCGGCGCGGTCGGTGGGCGCGGCGACGGCGGCCCGCACGCCCCGCGACGCGGCGGCGCGCGCGATCCCGACGGCGGTGCGGGCGAGGTCGCCGGGCGTGCCCCGCAGGACGCTCACGCCGGTGCCGAGCGCGGCGGTGAGGGCGAGGGAGCGGTCCTCGGCGAGGCGGGCGCGCAGGTCCTTGACGGACGCGTCGTCCAGCAGCGGCCCGGCGGTGACGGTGAGCCGCTGCAGGCCCTCGGCGGCGGCCTCCTCGGCCAGCGCCCACCGGGCGGCGCCGAGGGACTCCTCGGGCTCGGGCGGCGCGGCGTCCTCGCCGTCGTCCCCGAAGTCCTCGTCGAACCGGGGCTCCTCGGTGAGCGGCACGACCTCGCCCTCGTCCAGCGCGGCCTCGACCGCGCGGGGCGGGTCGGCGACGCCGAGCCGCGCGAGCCCGTCGAGCACGTCGGGGAGCGGCGTGACGGTGTGCCCGTCGCGGGCGGCGCCGGTGAGCAGGTGCAGCACGAGGGCCCCGCCGCGGCGCGGGTCGTCGGGGCGGGCGTCCGGGCCGAGGACGGCGCGGGCGAAGTGGTCGGCCTGCTCCGGGCGGACGCCGGGGACGCGCAGCAGCCGCCACGGGTCGGCGCGCAGCCGCGCGGCGGCGGCCGGGCCGAGCCGCGCGGCGGTGCGGGCGGTGAGCGCCGGGGGCGCGCCCGCCTCGGCGAACAGCTCGGTGAGGGCGCGCAGGCCCTCCTCCGCGCTGGGCAGCGGCCCGGACGGCTCCGCGGCGGGGGCGGGCGGCGGCGCGGGGGCCGCCGCCGCGGGCGCCCCGG
>NZ_QHJN01000009.1:0-106366 GCF_003947565.1 Actinomadura sp. WAC 06369
GGGCGGGGGCGGGCTCGGCGGCGAGCTCGGTCGCCTTGCTGGACGTCATGGTGTCTCCCTGGAGGTCGTCGGAACGTGTGCGCCCGCCGGTCACGCGGGCAGCGCCGCCGCGGCCTCCCGCAGCGGACGGTGCGGGGACAGCGCGGCGCGCTTCTTCAGCGGCTCCCACCAGTCCCGGTTCTCCCGGTACCAGCGGACGGTCTCGGCCAGCCCCTCGGCGAACGCGACGCGCGGCCGGAAGCCCAGCTCGTCGCGGATGAGCCGGTCGTCCAGGGCGTAGCGGCGGTCGTGGCCCTTGCGGTCGGCGACCCGGCGGATCCGGCTCCGGTCCGCGCCGACGGCGTCCAGCAGCAGCTCGGTCAGCTCGAGGTTCGACAGCTCGGTGTCGCCGCCGATGTTGTAGGTCGCGCCCGGACGGCCGCGCTCCAGCACGAGCTGGAGGCCGCGGCAGTGGTCGTCCACGTGGATCCACTCGCGGACGTGATGCCCGTCCCCGTACAGCGGGACGTCCTCGCCGTCCAGCAGGTTCGTGACGAACAGCGGGATGACCTTCTCCGGGAACTGGTAGGGGCCGTAGTTGTTGGAGCAGCGCGTGACGGACGTCTCCAGCCCGTGCGTCCGGTGGTAGGCCCGGACGAGCAGGTCGCTGGACGCCTTGGACGCCGCGTACGTGGAGTTCGGCTCCAGCGGGTGCCGCTCGTCGGACCGCCCGTGCTCGACCGATCCGTAGACCTCGTCGGTCGAGACGTGCACGAACCGCCGCACCCCGGTGCGCAGGCAGCACTCCAGCAGCGTGTGGGTGCCGACGACGTTCGTGGTGACGAACTGGGCGGCGCCCGAGATGGACCGGTCGACGTGCGACTCGGCGGCGAAGTGGACGACGGCGTCGTGGCCCGGCAGCAGGTCCATCATCAGGCCGCCGTCGCAGATGTCGCCGTGGACGAAGTGGAGCCGCGGATGGGCCAGGTTCAGGCTGTCGAGGTTCCCCGCGTACGTCAGCTTGTCCACGACCGTGACGTCGACCGGGTCACCTCCCGTCAGCCTTCCCTCCAGCGCGCTCCGGACGTAGTGCGAGCCGATGAATCCGGCACCGCCGGTGACGAGCAGCCGCACGGTTCTCAATCCCTCCGCAGTGAAGACGGGACGGACGTCCCTATGCGAGGAGACTCGGCGGCGGGGGTCGAGAGCCGTTCGAGATCCGCTGAACCGGCCCTCGACCGGGCCCTCGACCGGGCCCTCGACCGGCGCCTCGGCGGGTCCGCGGAAGGGGCTCGACCGAGGCTCGACCGGCGCGGAGCACGCTGGGCGCCGACATCCGAAGGGGGAGCCCATGCCGGAAGAGGCCATGCCGGAACAGGTCATGCCGGAACAGGTCATGCCGGAACAGGCCGTGCCACCGGAGCCCGTGCGGGACGAGGCGGCGCCCGAACCGCCGCCGTTCCCGTTCCCCGTCCCGGACGGCCCCGACCCGGCCGCCGAGTTCGGCCGGCTGCGCGCGGCCGGGCCGGTGGCTCGGGTGCGGCTGCCGTCGGGGACGGACGCCTGGCTCGTCACCCGGTACGCCGAGAACCGGGAGGTGCTGGCCGGGGCCGCGTTCAGCCGCGCCGCCGCGGCCGCGGCGGGGGCGCCCCGGCTGCGCCGCGTCCCGCTGGAGTCCGGGTCGATCACGACGCTGGACCCGCCGGAGCACACGCGGCTGCGGCGGATCGTGGCGGGCGCGTTCACGCACCGCCGGGTCGCGGCGCTGCGGGTCCGGGTCGCCGCGATCGCCGACGAGCTGCTCGACGGCCTCACCGCCGGGTCCCGGACCGCCGACCTGGTCGGCGGGTACGCGCGGCCGCTGGCGATGACGGTGATCTGCGAGCTGCTCGGCGTGCCCCGTCCCGACCAGGACCGCTTCGCCGCGCTGAGCGCCGCCTACCTGGGCGGCGCCGCGACGCCGCCGGAGGAGACCGAGCGGGCGGCGAAGGAGCTGCGCGGCTACCTCGCGGAGCTGGTCGCGCTGCGGCGCGCCGAGCCGTCCGGCGACCTGCTCGGCACGCTGGTGCGGGCCCGCGACGAGGACCGGATGACCGAGACCGAGCTGGTCGCGCTCGGCCTGACGATCCTCGTGGCCGGCTTCGAGACGTCCGCCGGGATGGTCGCGGGGTCGGTACACGCGCTGCTGCGCCGCGACGGGATGCTCGACCCGCGGCTGGCGGACCGGGCCGCGCTGCGCACGGCGGTGGAGGAGCTGCTGCGCCACGTCGCGGTCTCGGCGGCCGGGGGGACGATCCGGGTCGCGACGCGGGACGTGCGGCTCGGCCCGCCGGGGTCCGGGGTCACCGTGCGGGCGGGCGAGGCGGTGCTGCCGGCCACGACGTCGGCGAACCGGGACCCGGCGGTGTTCGCCGAACCCGACCGGCTCGATCTGACGCGCAGCCCCAACCCGCACCTGGCGTTCGGGCACGGGCCGCACCACTGCCTGGGCGCCTCCCTGGCCCGGGTGGAGCTGGAGGAGGCGCTGGCCGCGCTCGTGCGGCGCCTGCCGGCGCTGCGGCTCGCGGTGCCGGACGCCGAGGTCCGCTGGCGCGGCGGGGGGATGGTGCGCGGTCCGGAACGGCTGCCCATAGCCTGGTGACACGGCTGGTGACACGGCTGGTGACACGGCTGGTGACACGGCTGGTGACACGGCTGGTGACACGGCTGGTGACACGGCTGGTGACACGGCTGGTGACACGGCTGGTGACACGGCTGGTGACACGGCCGGTGACACGGCCGGTGAGGCGGGCGGTGCCGCGCGCGGCGCGTCCTGTTCCCGCCCCTTGGACCGCCGGTGATGATGGCCCGTGTCCCCGACGGGCCATCATCACCGGCCCTAGCTTGCGCGCAGGCTCTCCGACAGCGACTCGACCACCTGGTCGCACACCATGATGCGGTGGAGTTCGGACGTCCAGCGGTAGACGCGGTGCTCGGCGCCGGGGTCGGAGCCTTCGTACATCGGTGTCTCCCGCAGGAAGCGCGCGGCCGTGAGCCGTTCCAGCACGTCGGACGCCTGCGCCCGGTCGGTGCCGATCAGGGCGGCGCACCCGCGCGGGGTGAAGGCGGAGCCGGAGAGCAGGCTCAGCCAGCGCAGCGCCGTCCGGTCCGCCTCGCCGAGCCGCCGGTAGGCGGCCTCGAGCTGGGCGCGCAGGTCGAAGTCGGACGAGCGCAGCTGGGCGAGCCGCTGCCGTTCGACCGCGAGCTGCTCGGCGTAGGCGGCCAGGCTCAGGAACGGCAGCGCCGCGAGGCGCGCCCCGGCGGCGCGCACCGCGAGCGGGAGCCGCCCGCAGTACCGCACGATCCGGTCCGCGGCCTCGGTCTCGTCGGCGAGCCGCTGCCGTCCCACGACCCGGCCGAGCAGGACGCGGGCGGACTCGGCCGACAGCTCGCCGACGGCGACCTCGCGGTCGCGCAGCGGTTCCGGGGGGACGCCCCGCATGGTGGCGATCAGCGCGCAGCCCGGGTCGCTGGGCAGCAGGTCGGCGGTGCCCGGCCGGTCGCCCATGTCGTCCAGCAGGACCAGCGTCCGGCGCCCCTCGAGCCGCCGCCGGTACAGCTCGGCGCGGCCGGCGCGGTCCGGCGGGATCTCCTCGGCCGCGACGCCCAGCGCCCGCAGGAACCCGTACAGGACCGTCGCGGGGTCGGCGGGGTCGGTGCCGGAGCCGCGCAGGTCGACGTACAGCTGGCCGTCCGGGAAGGCGTCCCGGACCCGGTGCGCGGCGTGCACGGCGAGGGCGGTCTTGCCGGTCCCCACGGCCCCGGTCAGGGCCGCGGCGGGCGCGCCGGTGCCGGCGGGCGGGCCGGACAGCATGCCGAGCACGGCGTCCAGCGACCGGGCGCGCCCGGTGAAGTCGGCGATGTCGGGCGGGAGCTGGGCGGGGGGGCGCGGTCCGGCGGGTGCGGTGGCGGGGCGCTGCCGCGCCGGGCCGAGCGGCCCGCGGCCGGCGTCGCGGGGCAGGTCGAGCGACGGGTCGCCGGTCAGCACCGCCTGCTGCAGCTCGGCGAGTTCCTGCGACGGTTCCAGCCCCAGGTCGCCGACCAGCACCTCGCGCAGCGACCGGTAGGCGTTGAGCGCCTCCCACTGCCGGCCGGAGCGGTAGAGCGCCAGCATCAGCGGGCGGTGGAAGCCCTCGTGGTAGGGGTGCTCGGCGGTCAGCGCCTTGAGTTCGCTGATCAGCTCCCGGTGCCGGCCGCAGCGCAGGTCCGCCTCGATCCGCATCTCCAGCGTCCGGATGCGGCTCTCCTCGAGCCGGGTCACGTGCGCCTGCAGCAGCCGGCCCGTCCGGACGTCCGCCAGCGCGGCTCCGCGCCACAGGCCCATCGCCTCGCTGAGCAGGTCCGCCGCCGTTTCGGGGTCACCGCCGTGCAGCGCCGCCCGCCCGCGCTCGGTGAGCGCCTCGAACCGGAACAGGTCGATGTGGTCGCTGGGGACCGCGGCCATGTAACCGGACGGCCGGGTGAGCAGGAACCGCTCCCCCGCGTCCGGTTCGAGTTCCTCGTTGATGATCTTCCGGAGCAGGTAGATGTAGGTCTGCATGGTGGTCATCGCACTGCGCACGGGCGAGTCGCCCCACAGTTCGTCGATGAGCGCTTCGGTCTGCACGATCTGGTTCGGATGGAGAATCAGGAAGCACAGCACCCTCCGCAGTTTTGGTGCGGTCGGGGTGATGTCTCGGCCGTCGTGGAGTACTTCAAGACCCCCGAGGATCTTGAATTCCATGCTGCCTCCCATGGTGAAACCCGGGATCATCCGGCGATCCGCCGCGCCGGCCGGCCGGGTGGCGGCCTCCGCCGGGGCGGCATCGGACGGATGCGGTCTCGATCGAGACCTGGCGCCGGAGATCTCCACGCCCGGTCAACGTGACGATCATCTGATAGCGCCGGTCGGACTTTATCAGTACATATTTCGACAGTCTAGGACTTATAGGGTCAGGAACCAGCAAAGCCGCTAATCGTTCGCAAAGCTAAGACAATTGAAAGACGAACCTTCGGTGCACGGAAGGGACCCGTGACAGATGACACTTGCGCGCCGGAGTCTCCCCTCCCGGGTTTCGGTCGGGGACCGAAACCCGGCCGGTGGCACGGTCCGACACGGGAGCGCCCCTGGACGCCCGTTCACACGAGTCGGCTCGCGCCGTCGACGAATGCCGTCAGTGCATGACAGGGATCTTCGGAATGCGGTCGGTCCGAAACCCGTACCGCGAGACGGGACGCGGGGCGGCGGCCGGGACCGCCGGTGCGCCCGGGACCTCGCCGGTTTCTCGATCGAGAGCGGTTCCGCGGCGGCTCGGGAGCGATTCCACGCCCCGCCGCAGAGTGTCCGTAATCGAATGAAATCCGGTATTACGGATTCTCGCGGGCCCCGCGGCGGCTCAGCCGAAGTATTCGGCGAGGAAGGCGTAGGCGAAGGCTGCGAATTGGTAACGCATCCGCCCCTCGCCGGTGTACCCCGTAATCACGAGGAAACAATGTTCGGCCGCGACGGCCACGATCGCCTCGGCGGCGCGCTCGTCGGTCCCCAGCGCCCGCGCCGCGTCCGCCACCGTGGCGGGGCCCGGCTCCAGCTCCGCGAGCCGGCGGACGGCGGCGCGCTCGTCCTCCGACAGGCGCGCGTACATCGAGGCGCACAGCGCCCGCAGCCGCTCCCCGCCCGCGCCCAGCTCGTCCAGCGGGCGCCGCGCGCCCAGCAGCCGGTCGGCGAGCGCGCCGGCGGGCAGGGACGGGTCCTCGCGCAGCCTCCCGGCGATGGCGTGCGCCGTGAGCGGGCTGCCCGCGCACAGCCGCGCGAGCCGCTCCATCCCGCGCCGCTCCCCCTGGCCGCGCCGCCCGGCCGCGGCCAGCAACCGGACGAGGTCGTCGCGGGACAGCCCGTCCAGCCGCAGGACGCGCGCGCCCGCCAGCCCGTACAGCGGGACGCGGCCGGTCACCAGCACCGCGCTCAGCGGGCAGCCGGGCAGCAGCAGCCGCGCGTCCGCCGCGGACGCCACGTCGTCGAGCACCAGCAGCGTGCGGCGGCGCTCCAGCACGGTCCGCAGCAGCGCCGAGCGCTCCGCCGTCTCCGCCGGAAGCTGCCGGGACGGGACGCCCAGCGCGCACAGCATCCGCTCCAGCGCGGCGTCCACCGGCATCGGGTCGGGGCCGCTGCCGCCCAGCGGCACGAACAGCGTGCCGCCCCGGAAGCGGCGCGCGACCCGGCGGGTGATCTCGGCCGCCAGCGCCGTCTTGCCGATGCCCGGCATCCCCGCGAGCGCCACGATCGGGGTCGCGACCGCCGCCTCGCCGTGCTCCAGCAGCATCCCCACGGCGGTGCCGCGGTCGCCGCGCCGCCCCACGAACGGGTCCGGCACCGGCGGCGGCCGCAGCCCGCCCGGCGGCGCGCTCCGCGGCGCGCTCCCGGCCCCCGGCAGGCGGCCGCCCCCCGCACCGCGGCCGCCGGAGCCGTCCCGGCCGTCCGCGCCGTCGTCGTCGAGGGCGAGGTACAGCCGCCGGAGCGCCTCCGACGGCTCCAGGCCCAGCTCGCCCGCCAGGGTGCGGCGGACGCGCCGGTACACCTCGGCGGCCTCGCGGCCCAGCCCCGAGTGGGACAGCGCCGTCATGAGCTTGTGCGTCAGGCCCTCGTGGGTCGGATGGTCGGCGCTGAGCCGCCGCAGCTCGGTGATGACCTCGCGGTGCCGGCCGAGCCCCAGCTCCGCCTCGATGCGCCACTCCAGCGTCGTCAGCCGCCGCTCCTCGAGCCGCATGGCGTGCGCCGCCAGCGACCCGCCGGGCGCCGCGCCCGCCAGCGCCGGGCCCCGCCACCACGACAGGGCCTCGGCCAGCGTCGTCCGCGCGCCCGCCGCGTCGCCCCGCGCCAGCATCCGCCGGCCCTGCTCGCTCAGCCGCTCGAACCGGCACAGGTCGAGGTCGTCCGGGGCGATCCGCAGCTGGTAGCCGCGCGACCTGGTCAGCAGGACGTTGTCGCCCCCGAGGATCCGCCGCAGCTTGTACACGTACGTCTGGACCGTGGACGCCGCGCTGTGCGGCGGGCCGTCCCCCCACAGCTCCTCGATCAGCTCCGGGATCTGCACCACGCGGTTGTGGTGCAGCAGGAGCAGGGTCAGCAGGGCCTGCAGCTTCGGCGTCGTGGGCGTGACGTTCCCACCGTCGCGCCGGACGCTCAGCGGGCCGAGCACCCCGTATGTCGTTCGTCCATCGCTCATCGCACGGCTGCTCTCACGCGCCCCCCGTACCGGATGCCCGCACAGTCACATCGACTGCTCGAATTCCCCTCGAAGCCGCCTCGAAGGGAGCGGCGCGCCCGCCGGCGGGCGGCCCCGTGACCTGCGGCTCGCCGGGAACTCCAGGCGTCTTCGAGCGTCCCGCGCGACGGTCCGGGCATGCGCGTGCTGATGACATGGACATGGCCGACCCACTACCTGCACATGGTCCCGCTCGGCTGGGCGCTGCGCGCCGCCGGGCACGAGGTCCGGGTGGCGTCGCGGCCCGGGCACGTCGCGGCGACCGTCCGCTCCGGGCTGCCCGCCGTCGCCGTCGGCCGGGACGTGGACGTGATGGCCGCGGCCCGGCGCAGCGCCGCGTCCGGCGACGGCGGCGCCGCGGACGAGCGGCGGTGGACGGCCCCGCACCGGGAGCGCGTCCTGCGCGCCATCGGGACGTGGGCGCGCGTCGCCGACGCCATGGTGGACGACCTGCTCGGCTTCGGCCGCGCCTGGCGCCCCGACCTGGTGGTCTTCGACCCGATGGCCTACGCGGGCGCGCTGGCCGCCGCCGCCCTGGACGTCCCGGCCGCGCGGCACCTGTGGGGCGTCGACCTCGCCTACGGCGACCGCCACCGCGACCCCGGGCTGCTCGGCGACGTCCCCGAGTTCGGCCCGCTGCTCGGCCGGCTCGGGCTGCCCGGCTTCGACGACCTCGGCGACCTCACCCTCGACCCGTTCCCGCCGTCGCTGCAGATCCCCGCGCCGATCCCGCGCCGCACCGTGCGCTACGTCCCCTACAACGGGCCGGGTGCCGAGCCGGACTGGACGCTCGCGCCGCCGCGCCGCCCCCGGATCTGCGTCACGTGGGGGACGACCGGCGGGCAGTACGCGGCCGAGGGCTACTTCCACGGGTCCGCCGCGGTGGCCGCCGCCGCCGAGCTGGACGTCGAGGTGGTGGTCGCGACGACGCCCGAGCAGCGCCCCCTGTACGGGGACCTGCCGGACGGGGTGCGGGTCGCCGAGTCCGTCCCGCTGCACATGCTGCTGCGGCACTGCTCGGCGATCGTCCACCAGGGCGGCGGCGGCACCACGCTGACCGCGCTGGACGCGGGCGTCCGGCAGCTCGTCGTCGGGCACCTGCCCGACCACCGGCTGCACGGCCACAAGATCGCGGCCGCGGGGGCGGGGATCGTCCGGGAGGCCACCGGGACGGACGCGGCGGCGCTGCGCGCGGACCTGGTGCGGCTGCTGTCGGAGCCGCGGTTCGGCGAGCGGACGGCCGCGCTGCGCGCCGAGGTGCGCGCGCAGCCCGCGCCGGCCGCCGTCGTCCCGGACCTGGAGCGCCTCGCGGCGGGCGTCCCCGCCGGAGCCGCCGCCGGACCGGTGCCCGTGGGGTGAGGTGCCGCGCCGACACGCCGCCGCCGCCCGCCCGGTCCCGGGCGGGCGGCGGCGGCGTGTCGGGCCCCGGCGTCAGGACGCGCGGAGCAGCGCGTCGCGCGTGTAGGCGCCGATGTAGCGGTCGATGACCGAGCGGTAGTAGTCGGGGCCGAACCCCATCCAGGCGACCCCGGGCACGAGGGACGTCAGCCGGGTGAGGTCCACCGGCTCCTCGATGTTCCCGTCCGGCGGGTCGACCCAGTGCTTGTCGGCGGTGCGGCCGAGCCGCCGCTCGATGTGGGCGACGATGTCCTCGATCGGCACCGGCACCCCGGAGGCGATGTTGACGACCCGCCGGCCGACCCCCCGGAACAGCAGCGTGTCGAGGATCGCCACCATGTCCACGACGTCGAGCAGGTCGCGGCGGGCGCCCCGGTGCAGGGTCAGCGACCCGCCCAGCGCGCCCCGCACCAGGTGCGGGAACAGCTGGTGCGGGCGCTGGAACGGGCCGACCAGATGCGTCAGCCGGATGACGAGGTAGTCGATGCCCGCGGCGGCGAGGACGCCCTCCATCGCCAGGTTGTGCCGCCCGTAGGCCGACAGCGGGAACACCGGGGCGTCCTCGCGGCGCAGGCAGTCCGGCACCCCGTACATCGCGGCGGAGCAGGTGGAGAAGAACACCAGCCGCCGCCCGTCCGCCTTGCACCGGCGCACGACGTCGTAGAGCAGCACCGCCTCGCGGCGGAACTGGTCGTCCAGCGTCGTGCTCGTCGTCGGCACCCCGGCGGCGAACGCCACCACGTCGTCGTGCGACCCGGAGATGGGCCGCAGGTTGCGCGCGATGAAGCCGCGCCCCACGATCTCCACGGCCGCTCCTCAGCCCGCGGGCGCCGGACCGGCGGGCACCGGCCCCGGCGCCATCGACCGCAGGCACGCGATGAGGCTGCGGGCCTGCATGTTCAGGTAGTGGCTGTGCCGGAGCAGCCCGGTGAGCTGGTGCAGGGTCATCCAGCGGTAGTCGTCCAGCTCGCCGATGATCTCGTCGATCTCGTCGCCGACCTCGATGACGAGGTAGCGGTTCTGGGCGTGGTGGAACCGCCCGCCCTCCTCCGACAGCAGGACGTCGTAGCGGACCCGGCCGGGGTCCGCCGACTGGACGTAGTCCAGGAACGGCGGGCGGATCTCGGGCGGCAGGTCCTTGTAGTTGCCCGGGTTGAAGTGGACGGTCGGCGACAGCTCCAGCAGGTCCACGTAGCCCGGCTCGACCCAGGCGTGCACGAGCACGTGCAGCACCCCGTCGATGGGCCGGGCGAGGAACGCCACGATGCCGTGGCCGGTGGGCCGCAGCAGCGGCTGCGTCCACCCCCGGACCTCCCGAGTGCTCGCCTCCACGTTGACGGCGATGACGTCGAAGTACCGTCCCTCGTCGTGGCTGATCGTCGTGTCCGTGCGGTGCCAGCGCTCCACCCGCCGCAGCGGGACGCGCTCGACCGTGACGGTGTGCCGGGCCTTCGCCGACGTCAGCCAGTCCAGCAGGTCGCCGACCGGGTGCAGGGGGCGGGCGTCGGGCGCGAACGACCGCGCGAGGGCCGCGCGGAAGCCGTCCCCCTCGATCCCGCCGGACGCGCGGTCGGGCAGGACGAGCGGAAGGTGCGCCATGACCGACCGGCTGTCCATGTTGAGGACGTTCGGCTCGTGCAGCAGCTCGTACAGGACGTCGAGCGGCACCCAGCGGAAGTCCTCGTCGGCCGGGACGTCGCCCTCCACCTCGACGATCATGTTGCGGTTCCGCTTGCGGAAGAACCAGGAGCCCTGCTCGGACTGCAGGACGTCGATGAGCATGCGCGACGGCGCCTGCCCGGTGAAGTACTCCAGGTACTTCACGCTGTTCCCCGCGTGCACCCGCGTGTAGTTGCTGCGCGTCGCCTGCACGGTCGGCGAGAGCTGGAGCGTGTTGACGTTGCCCGGCTCCATCTTCGCCTGCATCAGCGCCTCCCAGCCGCGGGCCGTGCGGCGCAGCGCGATCCCGACGATGCCGAGTTCGGGCTGCACCATGATCGGCTGCGACCAGGCGGTGACCGGGCCGAGTTCGGAGCGGACCGAGACGCCCTCCACCGAGAAGAACCGGCCGCTGTCGTGCCGCAGGTTCCCGGTGTCGGGGTCGAAGCCCCAGCCGCGCGTCTCCTGGAACGGGATGGGCGTCACCTCGAACGAGCCGGCCCCTCGACGCTCGTCGAACCAGGCCGTGAACTCGGCGGCGGACCGCACTCCTTGGGATGGACCTACCGTCAGCTTGGGCATGCCGTCATCGTCCGGAACGGCTCTCGAAGACCGCTCGACCCGGAATCGAGCCTCCCCGGCGACGCTG
The DNA here is from genome assembly GCF_003947565.1 of Actinomadura sp. WAC 06369. Classification (NCBI taxonomy): domain Bacteria; kingdom Bacillati; phylum Actinomycetota; class Actinomycetes; order Streptosporangiales; family Thermomonosporaceae; genus Actinomadura; species Actinomadura sp. WAC 06369. Next base: position 10,966 of record NZ_QHJN01000009.1, read on the forward strand.
ACGGCGGAAAGGAGCCTCATGGACGAGATCCGGTTCGGTGTGCTGGGCTGCGCGGACATCGCCGCGCGCAAGACGATCCCGGCGATCGCGGCGGCGGGGCACCGCGTCACCGCGGTCGCGAGCCGCGACGGCGCGCGGGCGGAGCGGTTCGCCGCGCGGTTCGGGGCCGCGGGCGTCGCCGGGTACGCGGCGCTGCTCGACCGCGGCGACGTCGACGCGGTGTACGTGCCGCTGCCGCTGTCGATGCACGCGGAGTGGACGGCGGCGGCGCTGCGCGCGGGCAAGCACGCGCTGGTGGAGAAGTCGCTGACCGGCGACGCCGGCACCGCCCGCGACCTCGTGGCGCTGGCCCGCGGGCGCGGGCTGCTGCTGATGGAGAACTTCGCGTTCCTGCACCACGCGCAGCACGACGCCGTCCGCCGCCTCATCGCCGACGGCGCGATCGGCGAGGTCCGGTCGGTGACCGCCGAGTTCGGCATCCCGCCGGGCCCGCCGGACGCCGTCCGGTACGACCCGGCGCTCGGCGGCGGGTGCCTGCTGGAGACCGGCACCTACCCGGTGCGGGCCGCGCAGCTGTTCCTCGGGCCGGACGCCGAGGTCGCGGGCGCGGCGCTGCGCCGCGACGACCGCGGCATCGACGTCGACGGGGCCGCGCTCCTGCGCGACGGCGCGGGCGTCACCGCGCACTGCACGTTCGGTTTCGACCACCACTACCGCTGCGCCTACGCCGTGTGGGGGTCGGCGGGGCGGATCGCGCTCGACTGGGCGTTCACGCCGCCGCCGACCGTCCGGCCCGTGCTGCGGCTGGAGCGCCGGGACCTCCGCGAGGAGCGGGTGCTGGACGCCGACGACCAGTTCCGGGGCATGGTGAGCGCGTTCGCGGCGGCCGTCCGCACCGGGGAGCACGCCCCGCACGGCGCGGCGATCGAGCGGCAGGCGCGGCTGCTGGAGGACGTCCGGACGCTGGCGGGCGGGACGCGAGCGGAACGATAGCCGTCCTTGAGCCGCCGGGCGCACGCTGGCGGGCATGTCGAAGGTAGAGAGGGTCCCGGCGGCCGCGCCCGCCGGGACGGTCATCGCCGCCCTGGAACGGGACGGCGTCGTCATCGTCGAGGACCTGCTGGACCCGGACCTGCTCGCCCGGTTCAACGCCGAACTGGACCCGGTGCTCGAGGCCGCCGCCCCCGGGCACGACGCGGCGTTCATCAACGAGAGCGTCGCGGCGTTCTTCGGGGAGCGCACCCGGCACGTCACCGGGGTGGCGGGACGGTCGCGCGTGTTCGCCTCCGAGGTGCTCGTCCATCCGGTGCTGCTCGCCATCGCCGACCACGTGCTGCTCCCGGCGTGCGCGAGCTACCTGCTGAACGTCGCCCACGTCCTCGACCGGGGGCCGGGCGCCGAACGGCAGTGGACGCACCGCGACGAGATCGTGTGGTCCCATCTGCCCTCCCCGCACCCGGAGATCGAGCTGTCGACCGTGATCGCGCTGAGCGAGTTCACCGCGGCGAACGGCGCCACGGTCGTCGCGCCCGGCAGCCACCGGTGGCCGGAGGGCCGCGAACCGTCCGAGGACGAGCTGGTCGCCGCCGAGATGGCGCCCGGCTCGGCGGTCGTCTACTACGGCTCGACCGTCCACGCGGGCGGCGGCAACACCACCGCGGACCGGTGGCGGCGCGGCATGCACATGAGCTACGTCGCCGGGTGGCTGCGCACCGAGGAGAACCACTACCTGAGCGTCCCGCCGGACCTGGCCCGCGGCCTGCCGCGCCGCGCCCAGGAGCTGCTCGGCTACGGCGCGCACGACGCGCTGGCGTCCGGCGGCGGCTTCCTCGGCGCCCACGAGCTGCGCGACCCCCTCGACGCGCTGGCGGCCGGCCGCCTCTGATCCGCGGGGCCGGGCGCGGTCAGGCGTCCGGGGACGGGGCGGGGGCGCGGTCGCGGCGGCGCCACAGGGAGCCGGGCCACCACACGACCGGGCCCGCGTCCCGGACGAGCGCGGGCACCAGCAGCGAGCGGACCACCAGCGTGTCGAGCAGGACGCCGAACGCGACGATGAACGCGATCTGGACGAGGAACGCGAGCGGGATGACCACGAGGGCGGCGAACGTCGCGGCGAGCACCACGCCCGCCGAGGTGATGACGCCGCCGGTGGCGGTCAGCCCGCGCAGCACGCCCTCGCGCGGCCCGTGCCGCAGCGACTCCTCCCGGACCCGCGTCATGAGGAAGATGTTGTAGTCGACGCCCAGGGCGACGAGGAAGACGAACCCGTACAGCGGCACCGAGGCGTCCGTGCCGGTGAAGCCGAGCACGTGCCGGAAGACGAGCGCGGCCACCCCGAGCGTCGCGAGGTAGTTGAGCGCGACCGTCGCGACCAGCAGCAGCGGCATCAGCAGCGAGCGGAGCAGGACGACCAGGATCACCACGATGATCGCGAGCACGACGGGGACGATCACCGTGCGGTCGTGCTGCGCCGCGGCCTGGGTGTCGACCTGCTGGGCGGTGTAGCCGCCGACGAGGGTGCCGTCGATGCCGTGCAGGTTGCCGCGCAGCCGCTCGACGGCGTCCCGCGCGGCCTCGCTGTCGGCGGCGTCGCTCAGCGTGACGTCCACCAGCGCGCGGCCGTCCACCACGAGCGGCTCGCCGGCGCCCGGGCGCCCCTCGGTCCGCGGCGCCGCGCCGAACACGCCGTCGGTGCGCTCGGCCGCGGCCACGACCTGCCGCACCGCGGCGGCGTCGGTGAGCACGACGGCGGGGTTGCCCTGGCCGCCGGGGAAGTGCTCGTCCAGGACCTCCTGGGCGGTCACCGACGGGGCCCCGCCGACGAACGTCTCGCTCAGCGGCACGCCGTCGGAGCGCAGTTGCGGCATGAAGGCCGCGCACGCGATCAGCACGATCAGGGAGCCGGCCCAGAGGCGGCGCGGCCGGTGGTCCACCAGGCGGGCGACGCGCTCCCAGACGGGGTGGGCGGAGCGGCCGGTGTGCGGCTTCGCCGGCCAGTAGGCCGCGGGCCCCAGCAGGGCGAGGACGGCGGGCAGGAAGGTGAGTGCGCTGAGCAGCGCGCAGCCGATGCCGATGGCGCCGACCGGCCCGAGCGCCTGGTTGTTGGACAGGTCGCTGAGCAGGAGCGCGAGCAGCCCGGCGGCCACGGTCCCGGCGCTGGCGGCGATCGCCCCGGCCGACCCGCGCCACGCGGCCAGCACGCCGGGCAGCCGTCCCGTGCCGGCGGCGAGTTCCTCGCGGTAGCGGGAGGACAGCAGCAGCGCGTAGTCGGTGCAGGCGCCGATCACCAGGATGAACAGGATGCCCTGCACCTGCCCGTCGACCGTCACGACGTCCCGCCGGGCGAGCCCGTACACGATCGCGCACGCCAGCGCGAGGGCGAACACCGAGCCGAGGATGATCACCAGGGGCAGCAGCACGCTGCGGTACACCACGAGCAGGATCACCAGCACGACCCCGACGGCGACGCCGAGCAGCAGGACGTCGATCCCGGCGAAGGCGTCGCCGAGGTCGGCCTGCGTCGCGGCGGGCCCGCCGACGTACGCGCTGGTCCCGGGCACCCGCTCCGCGGCGTCGCGGATGCGGTCGACGGTGTCGGCGACGTGGTCGCCGGCGTCGGCCGGGATCTGCACGACGGCCTGCATGGCGGCGCCGTCCTCGGCGGGGATCGGCGGCGACGGCTCGCCCGCGATGTACGGGGCGCCGCGCAGGGAGCCGAGCGCCGCCGCGGCCGCGGTCCGCTGCTCGGGCGTGACCCCGCCGTCCCCGGACGTCCAGACGACGATCGCGGGGAACGTCCGGTCGCGCTCGAAGGCGGCCTGCTCCTCCAGGACCCGCGTGGACTCGGCGCTGGTCGGCAGGAAGGACGACTGGTCGTTCGTCGAGACCTCGCCGAGCTTGCCCGCGAACGGCCCGAACACGCCGCCGACGACGAGCCAGGCGAGCAGGAGCAGTGCGGGGACGGACCAGCGTGCGGCTCGTGGTGCGGGCATTTCCGTTCCTGGGGTCGCGGGACCGGGCGGGCGCGGACGCGCTCCGCTCGGCGAGGGCACACGGAAAGTTACCTCAATAATTGAGATAACGCTATTCTGGGGAGCGTGTCCTCGCCCACCTCCCCGCGCCCGGCCGGCCCGCCGCCGGATCCCGGCACCGACCTGCGCACCCTCGCGGAGCTCCTCCGCCGGATGAACGCCGAACTCGGCCGCGCCACCCGCGACTTCGCCCGCGCGCAGGGCCTGCACCAGTCCGACGTGCAGGCGCTGGCCGCGCTCCTCGACGGCATCGCCACCACGCCCGGCGAGCTGCAGCGGCACCTCGCCCTCACGTCCGGGGCGATCAGCGCGTGCCTCCGGCGGCTGGAGCGCGGCGGCCACATCGAGCGGGTCCGCGACCCGGACGACGCGCGGATCGTCCGGCTCCGGTACACCGAGTCCGGGCGCGCCCTCGCCCGCGAGCACTTCCGGCCGCTCGCCCGCACGACCGAGGACGTCCGCCGCGGCTTCGACGAGACCGAACTGCACACGATCGTCCGGTTCCTCACGGAGCTGTCCCACGGGCTCGGCGACGACCGGCATGCTCCCTAGCGCGGGGCGCCGGGTCTCCCGATCGTCGGTCGCGTCTCGGACGGGCCGACGGTATCGGCGGTCCGCCCCCTGATCGATATCCGATGGTTCGGAACTGCCCAGAAAACAGGCGGTTATTCGTGGGCCATTTCAGGAAAAGGCACGACGCGGCATCTATGCAGGTCAGAAGCCATTTCGACCGCCAAATTGCGTAGGCTCGCGGCGTTCAGCAAACTGGCGTCGAAGATCTCCCGCCCCCCGACCGTGCGCGAATGCGCACTTCAAGGAGACGTTCCTCGGTGAAGTTCAGCTACGCCATGCTCCCCGACCACCCGGTCGCGGAGTCGCTGGCCTCCATCAAGCTCGCCGACGAGCTCGGCTTCCACGCGGTGTACGCGGCCGACGAGCCGTGGCACAAGGACCTGTGGCTGCTGTTCGCCGCCGCCGCGGCGAGCACCTCGCAGATCCGCATGGGCCCGTCGGTGTCCGCGGTCACCCTGCGCGAGCCGTCCCTGATCGCGCAGGCCGCCGCGACCCTCGACGAGCTCACCGGCGGCCGCGCCGAGGTCGTCCTCGGCAGCGGCAACTTCGGGGTGCTCGCCCAGTACAAGATCGACTGGGCGCGGACGAAGCCGCTCACCCGGGTGAAGGAGGCCGTCGCGGTCGTCCGGACCCTGCTGGACGAGGGCACCATCACCCGCGACGGCGAGTTCTACTCCTACGACGGCCTGTTCACCTTCGCCCGCCCCGTCCAGGAGCGGCTGCCCGTGAAGATCGGCGCGATGCGCGGGCCGAAGTCGTTCGAGGCGGCCGGCGAGCTGTCCGACGGCGTGCACCACGCGCTCAGCTACTCGCGCGGCGCCTACGAGTACGCGGTCGAGCACTTCCGGGCGGGCGCCGAGCGCGCGGGCAAGGACTGGCGGTCGCTGGACGTCGGAGCCTGGGTGGTGTTCGCGGTCGGTCCGGACTCGGCGGCGGCGAAGGAGGCGGCCCGCAGCATGGTCGGGCTGTACGCGTCGGCGATGCCGCCCGAGCAACTCGAGCGCAACGGCGTCGACCCGGCGGACATGGCCCCGATCATCGAGGCCATCGGCGCGGGCGACCTCGCCAAGGGCATCGAGCTGACCACGCCCGAGATCACCGAGAAGCTGTCCCTGGCGGGCACCCCGGACGAGGTCCGCGCCCGGATCGAGAGCGACATCGCCCCGACCGGGGTCAACCACATGATCTGCGCGATCACGGACCCCGTCCTGGTGAAGTCCTTCACCGGCCGCGACCTCACCGGCGTCCCCGGCGTGGACGGCCAGCTCCGCCTGATCCACGAGCACCTGATGCCCGCGTTCGCGTGACCGCGGGCCCCGGTGCCGGCACCGGCACCGGGGGCTCCGGGTCCTCCTCCGGCGGCGTGCGCCGGAGGAGGACTCCGAGGGCGGGCGGCCGGTCAGGCGAACCGCCGGCCGGGGGCGGCGGCCAGCGCGCCGAGGTCGACGGGGCCGCCCGTCCGGAGACCTGCGGCGTCGACGGCGCGCCGGACGGTCTCGCCGGCCTCGTCGAAGTGGGCCTGCTCCAGCTCGAAGGTCGGGCTGGCGTGGCACCCCTCCTCGGCGAGGACCGGGTCCGGGTGCGGGTTGCGGTACATCCACCGGGCCCGGTCGCGCAGTTCGAGCATGGTGGGAACGGCCAGCGCCATGTGGCGCGGGCGGCCGTTGAAGGCCGAGTGCAGGAAACCGAGCAGCTTCGCGTAGCAGGTGTTGAACTCGACGGCCTCCCGGTAGACGGCGCTCGTCGCCTCGTACTCCCGGTAGTCCTCCACCTTCGAGTCCCCGTGGATGGGGTAGGTCTCGTCCCAGTCGACGTCCAGCAGCGGGCCGCTGGGCGGGGTGGACGGGAGGTCGTGCGGCCCGTAGCTCCGCCCGGTGTAGATCTCGTTGAACCGGAAGTAGTGGGCGAGCTGGCGCTGCTCCCCGAAGACGCGGTCGTCGTCGGTGAAGATCGTGTCGTCGGTACCCTCCCCCTGGTCGCCGATCACCTCGATCGCCTTCAGCGCCGTGGGAAGGCCGGTGACGGCGAACGCCTCGCCGCCGGAGTTGTAGAAGTCCTCGGGGCCGACCTGCCTGCGGGCGTCGCCGGTGAAGACCGCCGCCGGTCCGTGCGCGTCGACGAGGGCGACCAAGCCGCGCCGGATCGCGTCGTAGAACTGGCCGATGGACGTCCACCCGGGATCGCCGCCCGGGTCCGGGAGGAGCGACCGGGGCTTCTCGATTCGCAGGAACGTCTCGAGCGCCTCCGGGGAGAAGTGCCGCAGCCCGATGTCCGGGATCGTCCCGCTGCTGAACGGCAGCCTGGCCGGGTACTCGGAGACGAACTCGGGATGCGCCACGTTCGGCTCGCCGCCGACCGCGTTGAGCAGGTTCGCGGCCAGCGTCATGTGCAGCATCTCCTCCAGCACGACGCCGCGGAGGGTGAAGGAGGCCCGGCGGTTCGTCCCCGCGCGGATCGTGTACATCCCGGTCATGTAGACGGGGATCGTGAGGTGCTCCACCTCGATGGCGGCCTGCAGGTACGTCCGCAGCTCCGGGACGGTCTCGGGGATCTTGAAGCCCTGGGCGTGCAGGGCGCGGGCGGTGATCACGATGTCGCCTCCTGCCGGGCGGCGGGGTCCCGCGGGGCCGGGCCCCGCACGGCGACGGGCCGGTGCAGGTCGGCCAGCTGCCGGTCGATGCGGTCGGCGCTGCGCAGCGCCAGCGCCGCCATGGTGACCGTGGGGTTGCTGGTGCCGATGGACGGCATCGAGCCGCAGCCCGCGGCGTAGAGGTTGGGGTGGTCGTGGGTGCGCTGGTAGGAGTCCACGACCGAGGTGTTCGGGTCGGTGCCCATGATGTGGGTGCCGGCGCCGTGGCCGGCGCCGCGGTACGCCAGGTGCACCTCCCGGCCGCCGTAGGTGCGGGTCAGGTGGCCGATGGGCGGGACGCCGTCCTGCGGGCGGTAGGTGGTGAAGTCGGTCGCGCCGAGCCGCGCGAAGATCGCGCGGGCCACGTGCCGGGCCGCGACCATGCCGTCGCGGACGTGGCCGTCGAGGTCGTAGGCGATGACCGGGCGGGGGTTGCCCATGGGGTCCCGGTACCGGCGCGGGTCGATCGTGACGCGGTTGGCCGGGTCGGCGGACTGCTCGATCGCGATCTGCAGCTGGAGCTGCCGCCCGATCACCGAGCCCAGCAGCCGGCGCAGCTCGGGCCCGAACGTGCGGTCCGGCCGCACCTCGCCGTCCGCCGTGCCGCCGACGCCCAGCGCGGCGGCGACGTTGCTCATCGGCGCCCCGGTCGCCCAGCTCCACCCCCAGTTGCTCAGCTCGATCCGGAACGGGGCCCGCGCGCGGCGGGCGTCGCCGAAGCGGAACACCTCCACGCCGGACGTGTGGCCGGGACCGCGGTAGGGGCCGACGGGGCCGTCCGCCTCGGCGCCGAGCGCCCACGCCAGCATGGTGGGGTGGTCCATCAGGTTCCGGCCGACCTGGCCGCTGGTGGCGGCGAGTCCGGAGAACAGCAGCAGGCGGGCGTTCTCGACGGCGTGCGCGGCGAGCACGACGATGTCGGCCTCCGCGGTGTACGGCTCGCTGACCGGCGTGGCCGGGTCGCCGTAGGAGCGGTACTCCACGCCCCGGACCGTCCCGCCGCGCCCCCGGAGCACGCGCGTGACGACGGAGCGCGTCGCGAGGGTCACGTTGCCGCCGAACCCCGCCTGCACCCGCAGCGGGGACGACTTCGCCTGGACCGGGCAGATCGGGACGCAACTGGCGTTGCCCACGCAGCGCTCGCCGTAGTTCGGCAGCCCGGACGCACCCGCGGGCCGGTACCCCCGGCCGCCGTCGTACGCCGGGTCGGGAGTGCTGTTGCGGGCCTGCGGCAGGGCGGTCACCCGCAGCTCGCCGGCCTGCCCGCCCACCGGTTCCGTGACGACGTGGCCGTCGAGCCGCTCGGCGCAGTAGCGGTCGATGTAGCTGGGCGGGACGGTGTGCATCGGGTAGACGTACGCGGGGTCGCCCACCACGCCGAGCCGGCGCTGCTCCGCGGCGTCCCCCGCCACGCCCATCTCCCGCTCGGCCCGCGCGTAGTAGGGCTGCAGGTCCGCGGCGGTGAGGGGCCAGTCGCGCCCGTAGCCGTACGCGGTCCGCACGCGGAAGTCGTCGGGGTGCATGCGCGGGACGGCGCCCAGCCAGTGCATGCCCGCGCCGCCGAGCGCGCGCAGGTAGTCGGTGCCGTAGGGAAGCGGGCCCTCCTGGACGAAGTACCCGTCCGCCGTGAACTCCTTCCCGCCGGGTTCCGCGGCGCGGACCGGCGCCATGTCCAGGACGTCGGGGGACGGCACGGCCTTGTTGGGGCGGTACGCCGAGTTCGGCACCTTCGCGACGGCCGAGTAGAACGTGTCGAGGGAGTCCAGGTAGCCGGGCCAGGTCTCGGTGCCGCCGCCGCCGGCCTCCAGGACCAGCACGTCCCAGCCCTTCTCGCCGAGCCGCCGGGCGATGAGGCTGCCGGCCCAGCCGGCTCCGACGACGACGGCGTCGTAGTGGCGGCGGGCCGCCGCCGCGGGCGGCACGGTCGGTGGCGCCGTCATGTGTCGTCTCCCGGCATCTCGTCTCCCGGCGCGTCGGCCGCGGTCGGGACGGTGGACGGTGCGGTGCCGCGCGCGAGCAGCGGGCCGGGGAGCTTGGCGGCGGGCACCGCCTCCCCTGCGGCTCCCTCGCCGGCCTCTTCGGCGGCCTCTTCGGGGGGCGCGTCCGTCCCCGCCTCGCGCCGCAGTTCGGCGAGCGTGCGCGGGCGCGGCGGACGCACGCTCCACGTCCCGTACCCGGGCGGCGCGGCCCCGGCGGGATGTCCGTCGAACGTGCGCCACACCAGGCCCTCGGTGTAAGCGGCGGGGGCGGCGACGAACTCGACGTTGGCCTTCTCCCGCCGCAGGGCGGCGTGCGCGGCCGGCGCCATCCGCGGCCACGCGCCCGTGTACCAGAGGTAGGTCACCGCGCGGGCGATCTCCAGGTGCGTCGGGGAGAGCGCCTCCGGTCCCCCGCCCGCCTCGACGGCGGCGGCCCACGCGCGCAGGAACCCGGCGAAGTGCTCCTCCCCCACCTGCGCGCGGGCGGTGTCCAGATAGAGCTCCGCCATGCCGGTCCCGTAGAGGTCGTACTCGGCGAAGCCGGTGAGGGGTACGCACGATCGGACGAACTCGCGCGCGTCCGCGGAGATGGCCATGTCGCCCCGCCTTCTCGCTCGTTCATTTCGGGCACGTTCCGAAGATCAGCCTAGAGTCGCCGATCGACTACCTAAAGTCACATTCCCCTTGCCTGGCGGCTGCACATGCGGCCCCACCCCCATCCGCACCCTCGCACCTGCGGAAACGAAGACGCACCTCGTCGACTCCCCAGACGCCGCGGGAAACCCAGTCGATCGATTGACCGATTCGAAGATGACGGCCTGCCGGGCGTGGGGGCGCGCGCCGTCACCACCCTGGCGTTCGCGCCGGTCAGGGCCGCCAGCGCGCCCCCGAACGCCACTGCCGGCCCGGTGTCCATGGTGTCCTGGGTCGTGGTGCCGCAGTGCACCCGCCCGTCACCGTGCGGACGGGGATCCATCGCGTTGTGCGATCAATCCGATGAACAACATGTGTTGGACTCATCGATAGTCCGTCCCCGAGGCTGGCGGCATGACGACGAGATCCCATCCGGGCGGAGCGCTGCCGCGCGGGCTGCTCCTGCTCATGTCGACGGCGACCGGGCTGGCGGTCGCGGGCAACTACTTCGCGCAGCCGCTGCTCGACCTGATCGCCCGCGAACTGGCGATCGGGACCTCCCTCGCGGCGCTGGTCGTGACCGCCGCGCAGGGCGGGTACGCGCTGGGGCTGGTCCTGCTCGTCCCGCTCGGCGACCTGCTGGAGCGGCGGCGGCTGGCGGTGTCGCTGTACGCGGCGACCGCGCTGTTCCTACTGGTGTCGGCCGCCGCCCCCAACGGCACGGTGCTGCTGGCGAGCACGGCGCTGACCGCGCTGACCTCGGTCGGCGCGCAGGTCGTGGTGCCGTTCGCGGCGACGCTGGCCGCCCCGGCCGAGCGCGGCCGGGTGGTCGGGACGGTGATGACCGGCCTGATGCTCGGGCTGCTGCTGGCGCGCACCGCGTCCGGAGCGCTGTCGGAGCTGGGCGGCTGGCGGACGGTCTACTGGGTGAGCGCGATCCTGATGGCGCTGATGGCAGTGCTGCTGCACCGCTTCCTGCCCCGGCTCGGCGGCGGCGGCGAACGGCCGTCCTACCCGGGGCTGCTGCGCTCGACGGCCGCGATGTTCCGGTACGAGCCCCTGCTGCGGTGGCGGGCGGGAATGGCCGCGCTGAGCCTCGCCTCGTTCAGCGTGCTGTGGACGGCGCTGACGTTCCTGCTGGTGCGGGCGCCGTACGGCTGGTCGGAGTCGGCCATCGGCCTGTTCGGGCTGGTCGGCGCCGCCGGCGCGCTGACCGCCACGGTGGCGGGACGGCTGGCCGACCGCGGGCACGTCCAGCGGGTCTCCGGCGCCGGCGCCCTCCTCCTGCTCGCCTCATGGCCGCTCATCGCCGCCGGGGCGGACGCGCTCGCCTGGCTGCTCGCGGGCGTGATCGTCCTGGACCTGGCGCACCAGGCGGTGCTGAACAGCGGCCAGAACGTCCTGTACGCTCTGCGGCCCGAGGCCCGCAACCGCATCAACTCCGCGTTCATGACCTCCATGTTCCTGGGCGGCGCGGCGGGCTCCGCGCTGACCTCGGCGGTCTGGGTGCACGGCGGCTGGACGGGCGTGTGCGCCCTGGGCACCGCGCTGTCCGCCGGCACCGTCGTGCTCTGGGTCCTGGAGCGCCTCACCGTCCGCCGGGCCGCCGCCGCGAAACCGGAGAGCGATCCGACCCGCGTCCCCGCCCTCACCGCCACCGCCGAAGGAGAATGAGCATGCCGCGCACCGTACTGATCACCGGAGCGACCGGAACCGTGTCCACCGCGCTGCTGGACGCGCTCGCGGGAGCCGGCGTGCGCCTGCGCGCGCTCGTCCGCGACCCGGCCGGGGCAGACGGCCCGCGGGCGCGGGGGGCCGAGGTCGTCGCCGGCGATCTCGGCGACCCCCGGTCCCTGCAGCGCGCCTTCGAGGGCGTGCAGGACGTGTGGCTGCTCGTCCCGAACGGGCCGCGCACCCCGGAGCACAGCTCGAACGCGGTGTGGGCCGCGCGGCGGGCCGGCGCCGAACGCGTCGTGCGCCTGTCCGTCGTCGGCGCGGCGCACGACGCGCCGAACCGCAGCGGCAGGCTGCACGCGCTGTCCGACCGCGAGACCGAGCGGTGCGGCATGCGCTGGACGATCCTGCGGCCGCACTGGTTCATGCAGAACCTGCTGAACGAGGCGGCCGACATCGCCGCCACGGGCCGGTTCTCCCTGAACATGGCGTCGGCGCGGGTCGGCATGATCGACGCCCGCGACATCGCCGAGTGCGCCGCCCGCGTGCTCCTGGACGACCCGGACCGCCACCACGGCGAGACGTACACGCTCACCGGCCCGAGCCCACTGACGTTCGACGAGGTCGCCGAGCGGGCGGGCCGCGCCCTCGGCCGGCCCGTCGCGTACGTGCCGGTCGGCGACGACGCCAAGCGGAAGGCCCTGCTCGGCCACGGGGTCCCGGTCTGGATCGTGGACATGCTCGAGGAGTACGCGCGGGCGTACGCCTCCGGCTGGGGCGACTTCACCACCGGCACGGCCGCCGAGCTCCTCGGCCGTCCCCCGCGCGACGTCGCGGACTTCGTCCGCGACCACGCGGCGGCGTTCGGCGGGACCGGGCGCGGCTGAGGGCGGCCCTCCGCGGGCGGTGCGCGGGCGGCCGTCCAGGGCGGTCAGCCGTCCAGCAGGCCGCGCATGCGCTCGATCTCGGCCGCCTGGGTGGACTGGACGTCGCGGGCCATCTCCTGGACCGTGACGTCCGTCCCCTTGTCCAGGACGTCGTCGACCATCGTGATCGCGCCCTGGTGGTGGGTGATCATCAGCTGCAGGAAGAGCTCGTCGAACGCCGCGCCGGTCGAGCCCCGCAGCCGCTCGAGCTGCCGCGGCGTGGCCATCCCCGCCATGTCCCCGGCGGTGTGCCGCCCGCCGTGGCCGTCGCCGTGCGCCTTCAGGACGGCCTCGGGGTTCTCGTCGAGCCACGAGCGCATCGCGTCGATCTCGACCTTCTGCGCCGCCTCGATGCGGGAGGCCAGCGACCGCACCCGCTCGTCGGACGCCCGGGACGGCGCCAGCCCGGACATCTCGAGCGCCTGCGCGTGGTGCGGGATCATCATCTGGACGAACCGGACCTCGGCCGCCGTCGGCGGCGCCGCCTCGCTCGGGCCCGCGACCCGGGTCTCGTTCGGGTCGCCCGGACGGTCCGGGACCAGCACGGTCCGCTTCGGCGCAGGCTCGGGCCCGTCCTCGCCGCCGAAGAACGCCACGGCCCCGGCGGCCAGCAGGACCACCGCGCACGCCACCAAGATCCGTTGCCGCATCGAACCTCCCGATTCCAGCCCGAACCGTACCCACTGAGTGGTCAGTACCAAAAGGTCGTTTGATCTCTAGAGGCTTACATTTGCGTTCAGACCTAGGCATGGACTCCATATCGCTAGATACTCCGGAAGATCAGATCCTGTACACCGGGGGCGTGTAGACAAAGGAGTCATGGGGTGGCGCAAGTTCCCAAGCGAAGAACCGGACGCAGAACCCTCGTCGGCACCGTTTCGGCCCTCCTGCTGGTGATGTCGGCCGTGCTCGTCCCGTCGGCCTCGGCCGACGGCGCTCCGGGCCGGGACGACATCGACAAGAGCCGGAACATGCATCTCGTGGCGAACATCCCCAAGCAGGGGCCGCTCGCCGCTCCCAACGCCTACGGCTCGGACTGGGCCTTCCAGGGCCGCTACGCCTTCGGCGGCAACTACGAGGGCTTCACGGTCTACGACATCAGCCGGCCCACGCGGCCGAAGGTCGTCACGGTCGTGCACTGCCCGGGTTCCCAGAACGACGTGTCGATCTCGGGGAACCTGCTGTTCCTGTCGACGGACAGCTCGCGGAGCGACGACTCGTGCCGGTCCGTGCCCAAGCCCGCGACCGAGAAGTCGGCGTGGGAGGGCATCAAGATCTTCGACATCAGCGACGTGCGCAACCCGCGCTACGTCAAGGCCGTCGAGACCAAGTGCGGCTCCCACACCAACACCCTCGTCCCGGGCAAGCGGGGCACGGCGTACATCTACGTGTCCTCGTACTCCCCGAGCGACACGTATCCGGACTGCCGGACCCCGCACGACCTCATCTCGGTCGTGAAGGTCCCGCTGAAGAATCCGCGCGCGGCGCACGTGGTGGCCGAGCCGGTGCTGTTCCCGGACGGCGGCAACCCCGGTGACCCGCCGGGCACGCCGTGGCCGAACGAGACCCGCGCCACGTCCGGCTGCCACGACCTCACCGCCTACCCGGACAAGGACCTGATGGCCGGGGCCTGCATGGGCGACGGCGTACTGTTCGACATCTCCGACCCGGTCAGGCCGCGCACCATCACCACCGTGCGCGACGACGAGAACTTCGCGTTCTGGCACTCGGCGACGTTCAACAACCGCGCCAACAAGATCGTCTTCACCGACGAGCTGGGCGGCGGTTCCGCCGCCACCTGCAACGCCGAGGTGGGCCCGGAGAAGGGCGCCAACGCGATCTACGACATCGTCGGCAAGGGCGACAAGCGGAAACTGAAGTTCCGCAGCTACTTCAAGATCCCGCGCCACAACACCGACAGCGAGAACTGCGTGGCCCACAACGGCTCGCTGATCCCGGTGAAGGGCAAGGACATCATGGTGCAGTCCTGGTACCAGGGCGGCATCTCGGTCATGGACTTCACCGACTCGCGGAACCCGAAGGAGATCGCCCACTTCGACCGCGGCCCGTGGGCGGACGACCTGAGCGTCCTGGCCGGGACGTGGTCGACGTACTACTACAACGGCTACATCTACTCCAACGGCATCCAGCGGGGCCTGGACGTCATCGACATCCGCGACCGCCGCACCGACAAGGCCAAGCGGGTCCGGCTCGACGAGCTGAACGCCCAGTCGCAGCCGAACTACTTCGACTGACCTGACGGGACGGGCCCCGGCCTCGCCGAGCACGGCTCGGCGGGGGCGGGGACCGTTTCGCGTCCGGGGACGGCCCGGGCGGGCCGCCCCGTCCGCCTCGTTCGTCCGGCTCGCCCGTCCGGCTCAGCCGTCCGCCTTGCGGGGCCCGGTGAAGCCGAACAGGTACCCGGCGACCTTGCGCATCTGGATCTCCTCGGCGCCCTCGGTGATCCGGTAGCGCCGGTGGTGGCGGTAGATGTGCTCGAACGGCGTGTGCCGCGTGTAGCCGAGGCCGCCGTGCACCTGCATCGCGCGGTCGGCCGCCTCGCAGACGAACCGGTTGGCGCGGTAGTTGCACATCGACACCCGGTCGCTGATCTCCATGTGCGGGAGGCGGTCCAGCTCCCACGCGGTCTTGCGGACCAGGCCGCGGAGCATCTCCGCCTCGGTCTGCAGCTCCACCAGGGGCCACTGGATCGCCTGCCGCGTCGCCAGCGGGCGGCCGAACGTGGTGCGCCGCCGCGCGTACTCGACGCTGCGGTCGATGCAGTACTGCCCGGCGCCCACACCGGACGCGGCCTGCCGGATGCGGTTCTCGTGCACGAACGTCTGGGCGACGGCGAGGCCCTCGCCCTCCGCGCCGAAGACCGCCGAGTCCGGGACCCGGACGTCGCGCAGGGTGACCTCGGCGTGGTCGGTGGGCATGTTGAGCGTCCACCAGTGGAAGTCGACCGACAGGCCCGGGGTGTCGACCGGGACGATGAAGGCCGTGATGCCGCGCGCGTCGCCGGGCTTCCCGGACGTCCGAGCGAAGACCACGTCGTGGGTGGCGGCGTGCATGCCGGAGTTGAAGCGCTTGGCGCCGTTGATCACCCAGTCGCCGCCGGTGCGGACGGCCGCGGTCTCCATCCACGTCGCGTCGCTGCCGTGGTCGGGTTCGGTGAGCCCGAAGCCGACCCGCTTCCCGCCGGTCAGCATCGGCTCCAGGAACTCCTGCCGCTGCTCGGCGGAGCCGTACTCCAGCATCATGTGGACGAACGGGAAGTTGCCCACGACGGAGGACTCGTTCTGCAGGTCGTTGTGCAGGCCGATCCCCCTGTGCGCGAGGTGCTCGCGGATCACCGCCATGTCGAGGTTGGTGCCGTCCGAGCCGCCCGCCTCCTTCGGCAGGCCGTAGCGCAGCCAGCCCGCGGCGTCGGCGCGCCGGAACATCTCGCCCAGCAGCTCCTCCCACTCGGGGCGCGGGACGCCGCCGTTCTCGAAGTCGGTGCGGGCGTACTCGCGGCGGTGGTCGAAGAACCGCTGGTTGTCGTCCCGCTCCTGGAGCGGCGCGATCTCCCGGTCGATGAAGTCGTCGAGGTCGGCCAGCAGGCGGGTCAGCTTGCCGGGCAGCGCGAAATCCACAAGTCCTCCTGAACGATCGTTCAACCAGCATGGCACCGGCCGCAGCGCCGAGCCAAGAGGAGAGCACGGATGCGCGAGATCCGCTACGCGGTGGACGCCGAGTTCGGGACGCAGGCCGTCGATCGCCGAGGCGTCCCCGTTCGCGCCGGCCCGGACCAAGCGGCTGGTCGTGGAGGGGGCGGCGGCCGGGCTGCGGGACCACGTCCGGGCCACCGGCGAGGCGCTGGCCGAGTGCTTCGGCTCCGCGGACCACGCCGAAGGCGTCGCGGCGTTCCCGGAGAAGCGGCCGCCCCGCTTCACCGGCCGGTGACGCCGGAGCCGTCCCCCGGGTCGCGCGGGAGCCCGGGCCGGTGGCCGACCGTGTCGAGGGCCATCCGCCGGTAGACCGCGGCGACCTCGTCGGGCGTCATCGGCCCCGACTCCCGGAACCAGGTCGCCACCGCCGTGCAGGCGGTGACGATCATCCGGGCGGCCTCCTTGGGGTGCGGGGTGGCGAACGCCCCGCGCACCACCCCGTCCCGGACGACCCGGTCGAACATCCGCTGCTGGGTGTCCCGCTTGGAGATGATCAGCCGCCGGGCCTGCTCGGTGAGGCTGCGCAGCTCGGTGTTGCCGAGCAGGCTCTCGCGGCGGAACCGGGTGTGCGCCAGCACGTGCTGCCCGACGATCGCGCGCAGCCGGTCGGCCGGGTCGTCCCCGGCGTGGAACAGCGCCTCCTCGGTGCTCTCCACCAGCCGGTCCATGCCGCGGTCGAGGATGGTCAGCAGGAGGTCGTGCTTGGAGCCGAAGTGGTGGTAGATCAGGCCGGGGCTGACCCCGGCCGCCTCGGCCAGGTCGCGCACCGAGGTGCCGTGGTAGCCGTGCCGGGCCATGACGTCCACCGCCGCCATGATGATCGCCTCGGCGGCGGGGTCGTCGCCCGCCACCAGCGCGTTGCTCGGCACGCGGCCCGTGCCCGGCCGCTCGCCCTTCCCCGCTGCGCTCACGCCGCCTCCCGCTCCTCGAGCGCCATCCTATCGAGCCCGAACGATCGTTCAGTTCGTCTACAGGAAGGGTCGGCGAGCGAAAGTCAAGCCTTCTGAGGGCCCTGTGATTTCACGCACCGCGACGAACGTTCACTTGAACGGTCGTTTAGCAACGGTCGGACGCGCGCGCCCCGGGCGACGCCGCCGGGCCCGGGTCACGACACGGTTCCGCGGGTCTCGCCGGGTTCGGCGGAGGAGGCTTTGAGGCGGGCGGCGAGCGCCGCGGCCTGGGTGCGGCGGTTCATGCCGAGCTTCGCGAAAATGGTGGAGATGTAGTTCTTGACCGTCTTCTCGGCGAGGAAGAGGCGCTCGCCGATCTGCCGGTTGGTGAGGCCCTCCCCGATGAGCTCCAGGATGTGGCGCTCCTGCTCGGTGAGGCCGTTGAGCGGGTCCTTCTTCTCCTGCCGGTCGCGGATCCGCCGCAGCATGCGGGCGGTGCTGCGCGGGTCGAGCAGCGACTGCCCGGCGGCGACGGTGCGGACGGCGCCGACGAGGTCGGACCCGTGGATCTGCTTGAGGACGTACCCGGACGCTCCGGCCATGACGGCGTCGAAGAGCGCCTCCTCGTCGTCGAAGGAGGTGAGGATGAGGCACGCGGGCGCGTCCTCCCGGGACCGGATGTCCCGGCAGACGCCGACGCCGTCGCCGTCCGGGAGGCGGACGTCCAGCACCGCCACGTCGGGCCGGGCCGCGGGGATCCGCGCCAGCGCCTCGGCGGCCGTCCCCGCCTCGCCGACGATCTCGATGTCGTCCTCGGCGGTCAGCAGCGCCGCGACGCCGCGCCGGACCACCTCGTGGTCGTCCAGCAGGAACACCCGGATCGTCCCCGCGCCCTCGGGCTCCTGGCCGGTCATCGCACATCCCCCGTCTCTCCGGTGTCGATCGGACGTTACCCCGTGGCGGTCGGTGCCGCGACGGCGGCCGGGGAGCCCGGCGCCGAGCCGTCCGGGATACTGGGTTCATGGCCGATGCATCCCGAACTGGCGCGGATCGGGCGAGGCTCGTTCTCCCGCAGCTGCACCTCGACGAGCTGCTGAGCGAGCTGCAGACGCGGCTGGAGGCCGCGCGGGCGACGCGCGACCGGGTGCACGCGCTGCTGGAGGCGGTCGTCTCGATCGGCAGCGACCTGGCGCTGGAGACCGTGCTGCGGCGGATCATCGAGGCCGCGACGACCCTGGTCGACGCGCGGTACGGCGCGCTGGGCGTGATCGGCGACGACCGCGAGCGGCTGGTGCGGTTCGTGACGGTCGGCGTGAGCGGCGGGAAGATCGAGGAGATCGGGGACTGGCCGGACGGGCACGGCATCCTCGGCCTGCTGATCAAGGACCCGCGCCCGATCCGGCTCGCGGACCTCGAGGAGCACCCGGAGTCCTTCGGGATCCCGCCGGGCCACCCGCCGATGCACTCCTTCCTCGGGGTGCCGATCCGGGTGCGGGACGAGGTGTTCGGCAACCTCTACCTGACCGAGAAGGCGGGCGGCGGCGCGTTCGAGGACGAGGACGAGGTGGTGGTGACGGCGCTCGCGACGGCCGCGGGCGTCGCCATCGAGAACGCGCGGCTGTACGAGGAGACGCGGCGGCGGGAGCGGTGGCTGGAGGCGTCCACCGAGATCTCCACCGCGCTGCTGTCCGGCACCGACCCGCACGAGGTGACCGCGCTGGTGGCGCGGCGCGCCGGGGAGATCGCCGGCGCCGGGCTGGCCGCGGTGGCGCTGGCCGCCGAGGACGGGCGGTCCCTGCTGGTCGAGGCCGCGCACGGCGCGGACGCCGAGCGCCTGGTGGGGCTGCGCGTGCCGCTGGACCACCCGGTGGCCGGGCCGGTCTTCGCGGACGGGACGGCGCGGCGGCTCGGCGACGGGGCCGCCGCCGCGGGCGGGACGGAGCCGCCGCTGCCGGTCCCCCTCGGGCCGCTGCTGGCGGTGCCGCTGGGCGTCGGCGCGTCGGCGCGCGGGGTGATCGCGGTGGTGAACCCGCCGGGCGGCGCGACGTTCTCGGACGGGACGCAGCGGCTGCTGGAGGCGTTCGCCGGGCAGGCGGCGATGGCGCTGGAGCTGGCGGACCGCCGCCGGGACGCCGAGCGGCTGGCGCTGCTGGAGGACCGCGACCGGATCGCCAAGGACCTGCACGACACGGTGATCCAGCGGCTGTTCGCCACCGCGATGACGCTGATGGCCGCGACGAAGATCACCCAGAAGCGGGAGGTCCGGGTCCGGATCGAGCGGGCGGTGGACGACCTGGACGGCACCATGCGGCAGATCCGGTCGACGATCTTCGCGCTGCAGGCGCCCGCCGACGACGCGTCGCTGCGGGGCCGGGTGCACGAGCTGGTTGACGCCGCCGCGGAGCAGCTCGGGTTCGCCCCGTCCGTGCGGCTGGACGGGCTGCTGGACACCGCGGTCGACGACGACATCGGCGAGCACCTGCTGGCCGTCGTCCGGGAGGCGCTGTCCAACGCGGCGCGGCACGCGCACGCGTCGCGGGTCGACGTGGCCGTCGACGTGGACGACGCGGTGACGCTGCTGGTGGAGGACAACGGTGTCGGCCTCCCCCAGGGCGGGCGCCGCAGCGGCCTCCGCAACATGGCCGAGCGCGCCGCGGGCCTGGGCGGCTCGTTCACCGCCGGGCCGCGCGCGGACGGCGGGACGGCGCTCGTGTGGCGCGTCCCGCTGCGGGACGGCTGAACCGGCTCACGGGCCGATGCGGTGGTCGTCGAAGCGGGCCCACGCGGCGTCCCACATGCCGCGGCGGATCCGGTCGTAGCGGCGCCGCGCCAGGAGGTAGGCGCCCAGCAGCGGCGCGCCGACGGCGGCGACGGCCCCGGCCCCGGCCGCCGCGGCGGCGAAGCGGGTCTCCGCCCGTGTGCGCGGCGGAACCGCCGACACCGTGTCCCCCGCGCCCACCCAGACGGCGACCCGCTCCCCTTCCGCGCGGTCGCGCCCCGTCGTGTGAACGCCGGTGCGCCGCGTCCCGTCCGGCCCGGTCCACGCCACGGTGACCCGGTGCCGGCCCCGCGAGTCCGCGACCCGCACCACGGTGGCGTCCACCCGCCGCCAGGCGGACGCCCCGTGCCGCTCGGCCCGCACGCCGGACTCGTGGACGGCGCCGGCGACCGGCGCGCCGAGGACCGGGGCCGCCACGAGGAAGATCCCGAGCAGCGCGAGGCCGAGCCTCCACTGGGCGCGGTCCACGTAGCGGCGCAGGTCGTTGCGGTCGAAGCCGCAGCGGCGGCGCCACCGGTCCAGGCGCGCTGCCGGTCTCATCACGCGTTCCCCTTCCCGCTCGCCTGACGCGACGTTAAGCACCGGAGCCGCGCGCGGTGCAGGGGCCGAAGGCTTCCGATCACGGGCCGTTGGGCCCTTTACACGGCCGGGCGCGGCCCCCTTCCCCGTTCCGGCGGCGGAAGTCCCTGCCGGGAAGGGCCCTTCGGCCCTGGGCCGGCGCCCCGCACGGCGGTGGGATGGCGCTCCGAGCACCGGCGGACGACAGGTGGGAAGGGAAGGGGGCGGTCCGGATGAGCACGGTGGCCGGTGCGGACCTCGCGTCCGCACCGTTTTTCGGCGACATGCGCGGCGCCGACCTGGACAGGCTGGCGTCGGCGGCCAGGCGCGTCGCGTTCCCGGCCGGGCGGCGGTTCTTCCGCGAGTCCGATCCGGCGGACCGGTTCTGGCTCGTGCTGGACGGGCGCGCGGCCGTCGACCTGCACGTGCCCGGGCGCGGGCCCGTCGTCCTGGAGGCCTTCGGGGCCGGGGCCGTCCTCGGCTGGTCGTGGCTGTTCCGCCCGCACCGGTGGCGGTTCGGCGGCGTCGCCGCCGCGCCGACCCGGGCGGTCGAGTTCGACGGGCGCCTGGTCCGGACGCTCTGCGCGGTGGACCCCGCGATGGGCCACGCGCTGGCGCGCCGCTTCGCCGAACTGGCCGTCGAGCGGCTGGAGACGGCCCGGATCCGGCTGGCCGGTACCGGCCCGGCGGTGAGGGACCCGTGTGGGGACGAAAGTCCCTACTCGGGTACGGGCACCTCCGCGAGGGTGGCGGCGATGGAAGTCGATCGGCGGGACACACGGTGACTGAGATGCGTGATGAGAACGGGCCCGGGTCCGGACGGGCCGTGGTGATGCTCGCGGTGGCCACGGTCGGGTTCGCGGTGAACTTCTGGGCGTGGGCGCTGCTGAGCCCGCTCGGCCCCCGGTTCCAGGACTCGCTGGACCTGTCGTCGTTCGAGCAGTCGCTGCTGGTGGCGGTGCCGGTGGTCGTGGGGTCGGTGGGCCGGATCCCGGTGGGCGCGCTCACCGACCGGTTCGGCGGCCGGGTGATGTTCCCCCTGGTGTCGCTGAGCACGATCGTCCCGGTCCTGTACCTGGGGCTGGCCGGGCAGTCGTCGCTGGCGGCGCTGCTGGTGGGCGGGTTCTTCCTCGGCGTGGGCGGGACGGCGTTCGCGGTGGGGGTCCCGTTCGTGAACGCGTGGTTCCCGCCGGAGCGCCGCGGCATGGCGATCGGGGTCTTCGGCGCGGGCATGGGCGGCACCGCGATCAGCGCGCTGACCACGGTGAACCTGGTCGACGGGTGGGGCGACGCGGCCCCGTTCGCGCTGACCGCCGTCCTGCTGGCGGTCTACGCCGCCGCGGCGTGGCTCCTGCTGCGGGAACCGCCGGAGCGCACCGCGCCGACCGAGCCGATGCTGCGGCGGCTGGCGGCCACCGCCCGGATGGGCGTGACCTGGCAGATGTCGGCGCTGTACGCGGTGACGTTCGGCGGGTACGTGGCGTTCTCGGTGTACCTGCCCACGTACCTGCGGACCGAGTACGGCCTCGAGCAGGGCGACGCGGCGAACCGGACGGCGGGTTTCGTGCTGCTCGCGGTGCTGATGCGCCCGGTGGGCGGCTGGCTGTCGGACCGGTTCGGCGCCGTCCGGGTCCTGACCGGGGCGCTGGCGGTGACGGTGGCGGCCGCGGCGGTGCAGGCGTTCGCGCCCCCGCTGATGCCGGTCGGGACCATCGCGTTCCTCGCGATGGCGGCGGTCCTCGGCGCGGGCAGCGGCGCGACGTTCGCGCTGGTGGCGCGGCTCACGCCGGCGGGCGAGGTCGGCTCGGTCACCGGTGTCGTCGGCGCGGCGGGCGGCCTGGGCGGGTTCGTCCCGCCGCTGGTCATGGGTTCGGTGCACGGCGGCCTCGGCTCGTACGCGGTCGGCCTGCTGCTGCTGGCGGTCGTGGCCGCGGCGGCCGCCGTCTTCACCGGCACGGCCGTCCGGCGCGCCACCACAACGTGAAGCTTGGAAGGGAATCCGCATGAAGTCGAGCAAGGGCGGGCCGGGCCTCGACGGCCCGCTGGAGGAAACGCTGGTCGGAACCCGCCGGTTCTTCACCCGGGCGGAGGTGTCGCCCGATCTGCGGACGCTGACCCGGAAGGGGGGACGGAGCGCCGACGCGTTCTACCGGGACCGGTGGTCGCACGACAAGGTGGTGCGGTCGACGCATGGCGTGAACTGCACGGGTTCGTGCTCGTGGAAGGTGTACGTCAAGGACGGCATCATCACGTGGGAGGCGCAGCAGACGGACTACCCGTCGGTGGGTGCGGACCGTCCGGAGTACGAGCCGCGGGGCTGCCCGCGGGGCGCGTCGTTCTCCTGGTACACGTATTCGCCGACGCGGGTGCGGTACCCGTACGTGCGGGGCGTGCTGCTGGAGTCGTACCGCGAGGCGCGTGCGCGGACCGGTGATCCGGTGGCGGCGTGGCGGGACGTGGTGTCGGACCCGGAACGGGCCCGCCGGTACAAGGACGCGCGGGGCCGCGGCGGTCTGGTGCGGGCGTCGTGGGACGAGGCGGTGGAGATGATCGCCGCTGCGCACGTCCACACGATCGCGGAGTTCGGGCCGGACCGGGTGGCGGGGTTCTCGCCGATTCCGGCGATGTCGATGGTGTCGCACGCCGCGGGTTCGCGGTTCGTGTCCCTGATCGGCGGGACGATGCTGTCGTTCTACGACTGGTACGCGGACCTGCCGGTGGCGTCGCCGCAGGTGTTCGGGGACCAGACCGACGTTCCGGAGTCGGGCGACTGGTGGGACGCGGGCTACCTGGTGATGTGGGGCTCGAATCTGCCGGTGACGCGGACTCCGGACGCGCATTGGATGGCGGAGGCGCGGTACCGGGGGCAGAAGGTCGTCGCGGTGTCGCCGGACTACGCCGACAACGTCAAGTTCGCCGACGAGTGGCTGCCCGCCCAGCCCGGCACCGACGGGGCCCTGGCGATGGCCATGGGCCACGTCGTGCTCAAGGAGTTCTTCGTCGACCGCCAGGTCCCGTACTTCGTCGATTACGTCAAGAAGTACAGCGACCTGCCGTTCCTCGTCCGGCTGGAACGGCGAGGAGACGCCTACGTCCCGGGCAAGTTCCTGACCGCCGCCGACCTCCCGGGCGAGGAGAGCCGGACGGAGAACGCGGCGTTCAAGACCGTGCTGGTGGACGCCGCGACGGGCCGGCCGCTGGTCCCGAACGGGTCGCTCGGCTTCCGCTACGGCGAGTCCGGCGAGGGCAGGTGGAACCTGGACCTCGGCGGCGCCGACCCGCTGCTGTCGGTCGAGGGCGGCGAGGCCGTCGAGGTCGAGCTGGCCCGCTTCGACGCCCTCGACGGCGCACCGGGCGTCCTGCGGCGCGGCGTCCCGGTCAGGGACGTCGGCGGGCATCTCGTCACGACCGTCTACGACCTGATGCTGGCGCAGTACGGGGTGCGGCGCGCGGGCCTGCCGGGCTCGTGGCCGTCGGGGTACGACGACGTCTCGGAACCGGGGACGCCCGGCTGGCAGGAGGAGATCACCGGGGTGTCCGCTCAGGCGGCGGCGCGGATCGGGCGGGAGTTCGCCGCCAACGCCGAGCAGACGCGCGGCCGCTCGATGATCATCATGGGGGCGGGGACGAACCACTGGTTCCACTCCGACACGATCTACCGGACGTTCCTGGCGCTGACGACGCTGACGGGCTGCCAGGGCGTCAACGGCGGCGGCTGGGCCCACTACGTCGGCCAGGAGAAATGCCGCCCGGTCACCGGCTGGGCCCAGCTCGCGTTCGGCCTGGACTGGAGCCGCCCGCCGCGCCAGATGATCGGCACCGCCTTCTGGTACCTGCACACCGACCAGTTCCGCTACGACCCGTTCGGCGCCGACACCCTGTCGGCCACGACCGGCGCGGGCGCGCTCGCGGGACGCTCGACCGCCGACGTGATCGCGCAGTCGGCGCGGCTCGGGTGGATGCCGTCCTACCCGACCTTCGACCGCAACCCGCTCGACCTGGCGGACGAGGCCGAGGCGGCGGGCAGACCGGCCGCCGACCACATCGTGGACGAGCTGAAAGCGGGCCGCCTGGGGTTCGCCTGCCAGGATCCCGACGCGCCCGAGAACTTCCCCCGCGTCCTGACGGTGTGGCGGTCGAACCTCATGGGGTCGTCGGCGAAGGGCAACGAGTACTTCCTCAAGCACCTGCTGGGCGCCGCGTCGTCGGTGCGCGCGGAGGAGGCCGCGCCGGACGCGCGTCCGCGGGACGTCGTCTGGCGGGACGACGCCCCGGCCGGCAAGCTCGACCTCCTCCTGACGCTGGACTTCCGGATGACCAGCACGACGGTCTACTCCGACATCGTGCTCCCGGCCGCGACCTGGTACGAGAAGCACGACCTGAGCAGCACCGACATGCACCCGTTCGTGCACTCGTTCAATCCCGCGATCGCCCCGCCCTGGCAGACCCGGAGCGACTGGAGCGCCTTCCAGGCCATCGCCGACGCGTTCAGCCGGCTCGCCGAAGGAACGCTGGGCGTCCGCAAGGACGTGGTGGCGATGCCGCTGCTGCACGACACGCCGGGCGAGATGGCGACGCCGCACGGCCGGGTCGCCGACTGGGCCGAGGGCGAGTGCGAGCCGGTCCCGGGCGTCACGATGCCCGGACTCGTCACCGTCGAGCGCGACTACCCGGCCGTCGGGGCGAAGATGACGGCGCTCGGCCCGCTGGCCGAGCGGCTCGGCGCCACGACCAAGGGCGTCACCTTCGACGTGGCGCGGGAAGTCGAGCGGCTCGGGCGCACCAACGGCCTGGTGCGCGGCGGACCGGCGGACGGACGCCCGTCGCTGCGGCGGGACGTGCACGCCTGCGAGGCGATCCTCGCGCTGTCGGGCACCACGAACGGCCGGCTGGCGACCCAGGGGTTCCGGGCGCTGGAGCGGCGGACCGGGACGCCGCTGGCGGATCTGGCGGCCGAGCACGAGGGCATGCGGATCACGTTCGCCGACACGCAGGCCCGTCCGGTCCCGGTCATCACCTCGCCGGAGTGGTCGGGGTCGGAGAGCGGCGGCCGCCGGTACTCGCCCTTCACGGTCAACGTCGAACGCCTCAAGCCCTGGCACACCCTGACCGGGCGGCAGCACTTCTACCTCGACCACGACTGGATGGCCGAACTCGGCGAGCAGCTCCCGGTCTTCCGGCCGCCGCTGAACATGCACGCCCTGTTCGGCGAGCCGCGGTTGGGCGAGACGGGCGAACTCGGTCTGGCGGTGCGGTACCTGACACCGCACAACAAGTGGTCGATCCATTCGGAGTACCAGGACAACCTGTTCATGCTGTCGCTGTCGCGCGGGGGCCCGACGATCTGGATGAGCGGGATCGACGCCGCCAAGATCGGCGTCCGCGACAACGACTGGATCGAGGCCGTCAACCGCAACGGCGTCGTCGTGGCCCGCGCGGTGGTCTCCCATCGGATGCCCGAAGGCACCGTGTACATGTACCACGCCCAGGACCGGCTCATCGACGTCCCGCGGGCGGAGACGTCCGGCCGCCGGGGCGGGACGCACAACTCGCTCACCCGGCTCCTGATCAAGCCGACCCATCTGATCGGCGGCTATGCGCAGTTGTCGTTCGCGTTCAACTATCTCGGCCCGACCGGCAACCAGCGCGACGAGGTCACGGTGATCCGGCGCCGCTCCCAGGAGGTGACGTACTAGCCATGCGCGTGATGGCGCAGATGTCGATGGTGATGAACCTCGACAAGTGCATCGGATGCCACACCTGCTCGGTCACCTGCAAGCAGGCGTGGACCAACCGCAGCGGGGTCGAGTACGTGTGGTTCAACAACGTCGAGACCCGCCCCGGCCAGGGCTACCCCCGCCGCTACGAGGACCAGGACAGATGGCGCGGCGGCTGGACCCTCAACAAGCGCGGGCGCCTCGCGCTCAGAGCCGGCGGCAGGCTCCGCAAGCTCCTCACCATCTTCTCCAACCCGAAACTGCCCGGCATCGACGACTACTACGAGCCCTGGACCTACGACTACGAGACCCTCACCGCCGCCCCGCTCCAGGAGCACACCCCCGTGGCCCGCCCCAAGTCGCTGCTGTCGGGCGAGGACATGAAGGTGTCCTGGTCGGCGAACTGGGACGACGATCTCGGCGGCTCCATCGAGCACGGCCACGAGGACGTCGTCCTGGCCGAGATCTCCGACAAGGTGAAGATGGAGTTCGACAAGACCTTCATGTTCTACCTGCCCCGGATCTGCGAGCACTGCCTCAACCCGAGCTGCGCCGCCTCCTGCCCGTCCGGCGCGATCTACAAGCGGACCGAGGACGGCATCGTGCTGGTCGACCAGGACCGGTGCCGCGGCTGGCGCATGTGCGTGTCGGGCTGCCCCTACAAGAAGGTGTACTTCAACCACCGCACCGGCAAAGCCGAGAAGTGCACCTTCTGCTTCCCCCGCACCGAAGTCGGCATCCCCACCGTCTGCTCCGAGACCTGCGTCGGACGGCTGCGCTACATCGGCCTGGTGCTCTACGACGCCGACCGCGTCCTGGAGGCGGCGTCCGCGCCCGACGACACCGACCTGTACGAGGCGCAGCGCGGCGTGTTCCTCGACCCCCGCGACCCGGAGGTCGTCCGGGCCGCCGAGCGCGACGGGATCCCGGCCGACTGGATCGAGGCCGCCCGGCGCTCCCCGGTGTACGCGCTGATCAACACCTACAAGGTGGCGCTGCCGCTGCACCCGGAGTACCGCACCATGCCGATGGTCTGGTACATCCCGCCGCTGTCGCCGGTCGTGGACGTCGTCCGCGACACCGGCCACGACGCCGAGGACGCCGGGAACCTGTTCGGCGCCATCGACGCCCTGCGCATCCCCGTCGAGTACCTCGCCGAGCTGTTCACCGCCGGCGACACCGCGCCCGTCGACGCCGTCCTGCGCCGCCTGGCCGCCATGCGCGCCTACATGCGCGACATCAACCTCGGCCGCGACCCCGACGAGGGCGTCCCCCGCGGCGTCGGCATGACCGGCGAGGCGATGTACGACATGTACCGGCTGCTGGCCCTCGCCAAGTACGACGAGCGGTACGTGATCCCGCCCGCCCACGCCGAGCAGGCCCACGCACTGGAGGAACTCGCCACCGAATGCGCCCTGGACTACGAGGGCGGACCCGGGATGGGCGGCTCGGGCCCGTTCGGGGAGGCGTCCGGCGGCGCGTCGCCGATCGCCGTCGAGAACTTCCACATGCTGCGGCAGCGCCAGACGGCCGACAGTCCGGTCGATCCCGCCGACAAGCACAGCCGCGTCAACCTCCTCAACTGGGACGGCAAGGGCGCCCCCGCCGGGCTCTTCCCGCCCCGCGGCGAGGGCGCGACCGGCGAGGACGACGAGAGCGGAACGGAGGCGACCCCGTGAAGGCACGATCGGCCGGCAGGCCGGAACTGGACGACGCCCGGGTGGCGACGGCCTGGCAGGCGGCGTCGCTGCTGCTCGCCTACCCCGACGGGGAGCTGCTGGACCGGCTCCCGGTGCTGCGCCGGCTGGTCCGCGGACTGCCCGCGCCCGTCGCGGAACCGCTGGGCCGGGTCCTCGGCCATCTCGAGACGGCCCCGCCGCAGGCGCTCGCCGCCGAGTACGTCACCACGTTCGACCAGCGCAAGCGCACCTGCCCCTACCTGACCTACTACGCCTGCGGGGACACCCGGAAGCGGGGCATGGCCCTGCTCCGGTTCAAGCAGGTGTACGACGCGGCCGGGCTCGTGCTGGACGGGGAGCTGCCGGACCACCTCGCGGTCGTCCTGGAGTTCGGCGCCACCGGCGACCTCGCCGGAGGCCGCCGCCTGCTCCTCGAGCACCGCGCCGGCCTCGAACTGCTGCGCCTCGCGCTCACCGAGGCGGAATCGCCGTGGACCGGCGTGCTCGACGCCGTGTCGGCGACGCTGCCGCCGCTCACCGGCGACCTCCGGGAGGCCGTCGCGCGGCTCGCGGCCGAGGGCCCGCCCGGGGAGCGGGTCGGCCTCGCCCCGTACGGGACCGGACCGGGTCCCGTCCTCCTTCCCGACCCCGTTCTGGAGACTCGCTCATGAACGTCCTCGCGTCACTCGCGCCCGCCGCGGCCGCGCCCGCCCTCGCCGCACCGGACGGGGCGCGGGCGGGCGTCGGGTCCGTCCTGCTGTGGGTCGCCCTGCCGTACGTGGCGATCGCGGTGTTCGTCCTCGGGCACGTGTGGCGGTACCGCTACGACAAGTTCGGCTGGACGACCCGCTCGTCGCAGCTCTACGAGCGGCGGCTGCTGCGCATCGGCAGCCCGCTGTTCCACTTCGGCATCCTGGTGGTGGCGCTCGGCCACGTCGGCGGGCTGCTGGTCCCCGACGCGTGGACGGACGCCGCCGGGATCAGCGAGCACACCTACCACGTCGTCGCGGTGGCGCTCGGGACCGTCGCGGGGTTCTGCACCCTGTCCGGCCTCGCGATCCTGATCTACCGGCGGCGCACGGTCGGTCCCGTGTTCTCCGCGACGACCCGCAACGACAAGCTCATGTACGCGGTCCTCGCGCTGACGATCGTGCTGGGCCTGGCCGCCACCGTCGCGGCGAACATCGTCGGCGGCGGCTACGACTACCGGGAGACGGTGTCCCCCTGGTTCCGGTCGGTCTTCGTCCTGCGGCCGGACGCCGAACCGATGGCGGGCGTCCCGGTCCTGTTCCAGCTCCACGCGCTCAGCGCGCTCCTGCTGTTCTCGATCTGGCCTTTCACCCGCCTGGTGCACATGCTCACCGCCCCCGTCGGCTACCTCACGCGCCCCTACATCGTCTACCGCAGCCGCGACGAGCGGCTGGGGGCGGCCCCGCCCCGCCGGGGATGGGAGCGGACGCCCTAGGACGCGCGCTCCGCGGCCCCCTCACCGTCCGGCGCGCGGCGGTGCGGGGGCCGTCCGCCGTCCGGGGACCGGGTGCCGCCGATGCGGCGGCCGGTGACGAGGTCGGATCCGATGCGGATGAAGACGTCGCGCCGGCCCGGCACCCAGGTGTCCAGGGGCAGCGCCTCCAGCGCGGCGATCTCGCGCGGGTCGGTGACGCGCCGGGCACGGCCGACGACGACCACGGACCAGCCCGTGCGGGCCGCGGTGTCGACGTCGTCGATCTCGAACGCGACGACGGTGTCGGCGGCGGCGGTGGCGAGCCGGGACGTCCGCGACGTCCGGATCACGATGTCGCGGCGTGCGACGACGAAGTTGACCGGCTGCACGGCGGGGAGCGCCCGGTGGGTGAAGACGATCCGCCCGATCGCGGCGCGTCCGAGGAGGTCGCGGCACTCGTCCTCGTCCAGGATCTCCAGTCCGCTCTGATCGACCTGCATGACCCCACATTGCCGCAGCGGCGGCGGCGGTGTTAGGGACGAAGGTCCCAGGTCCCGCCTTCACCGTGCCGGCTTTACCGTGCCGGCTCTACCGTGCGGGGCGGGCCGTGCCGAGGGCGGCGAGCTCGTCCGGAAGGGGAAGGAGCCGGGGACGTAGGAGCACCAGGCGTCCTCCGCGTACGGGTCCCCGGACACGGCCAGGGCGCGTGCCCCTGGAGGATGCTCGGCGCTCCGGTCGGCGCGATGCCCGCTTCGGTTCTGGTCGTACGGTTCTCTCAGCTCGGCCGAACACGTGTCAGGACCTCCGGGTAGGGCCGCCGGGGCGCGCCGGGGACGGGCGCCCCGTAGCCGAAGCGGACGATCGCCTGGATGTGCCCGCCCGCCCGGGCGCGGGTCCCGCCGCACCTGTCCAGGGGCTGCGTCAGCAGCGAGGCCGCCACCCCGTGCCGCTCGGCGGTCAGCAGCACCCGCTGCAGGGCCTGCCCGGCCCGCAGCCAGTCCGCCGGGCCGTCGCCGGCGGTGAGCAGGACGCCGAGCTGCGGGCGGGCGGCGAAGTCGTCGACGTCCCGGCCGGGCTCCGTCCCGCCCGCCCCGAAGTCACGCACGGGCACGCCGCGACCGCTCGGCCGCGGCCCGAACGCGTAGCGGGGGACGCCGTCGCCGCGGGCGCGGAAGGACGTCCAGCGCCGCAGTTCGGCGAGGTAGCGGTCATCGGCGGCCAGCCGCTCGTCCGCGGCCGCCACCACCCCGAGCAGGTACGCCGTGGTCTGCGGGCCGGGCCAGGCCAGCATCGCGCCCTCGGCCCGCGCCGCCGCCGCCAGTTCGCCGCGGACCGGCGCCGGGACGGCGCGCCGGCCGAACGGGCGCCGGTTGCTGCGGCGCCGCGGGATCCGCGCGTACAGCTCGGCCTGCTCCAGGGCGGGCATGGGCGCGGGCACGGCGCCGACGGACGCCAGCAGCGTCGCGTCGGCGGTCCCGTCCGGGAAGTACCGCACCTGCGGGCGGTGCCCGGTCGTGCGGATCGCCAGCCGCAGGTTGAGCAGCGCGGCCCCGCAGCTGACGTGCAGCGCGCGGCCGCGCGGGTCGATGACGTCCAGCCGGCGCTCCGGGTCGGCGTGCAGTTCCATGACCGCGGCGCCGTCGACCCGGAAGCGCCAGGGCTGGGTGTTGTGGACGGACGGCGCCGCGATGGCCGCGGTGACCAGCCGCCGGACACCGGCGTGCGTCGCGAACGGATGAGGCACGGTCCTACCTCCGCGTGCTGTTCCACGTACTCCACCGACCCCCTCAGGCTCCCGCCCTTCGGAGCGGCGCCCCAGGGACGAAGGTCCCTCGCCCGGAGGACCAACGGCGGCACGGCGGAGGCGGGCGGAAAAGCGCGGGCGTCCGGCCTTTCAGGGCACCGCGGGCCGGACCGGCGCCGGGCCGCCCCGGCCGGGAAACCGACGTACCGGTCATTGGCGATGTCGCCCCACAGAAAGCGAATGAGGCCGTGATGTCCTGCCGTATATCGACCACCTCACTGGAAACAGAGAGTACTTCTTTAGTCACACATTGTTATATTGTGGGACGGTGAGCGTCCGGTACGAGTTCGGAATCCTGGGGCCCCTCGAGGTCACGCGCGACGGCGTGGGCGTGCCGCTCCGCGCCGGCCAGCAACGCGCCCTCCTGGCGGCGCTGCTCATCGACGCCGGGCAGGTCGTGTCGGTCGACGCCCTGGTGAGCAGGCTGTGGGGCGAGGACCCGCCGGGGGGCGCGCGCAACGCCGTCCAGAACTACGTCCTGCGGCTGCGCCGCACCCTCGGCCCCGGCGTCGTCGTGACCGACCGCCGCGGTTACGTGATCGCCGTGCCGCCCGACGTCGTGGACGCCCGCCGGTTCGAGGCCCTCGCCCGGCGGGGGGCCGCCGCCTCGTCCGCGGGGAGTCCCGAACGCGCCGCGGCGCTGCTCGGGGAGGCGCTCGGCCTGTGGCGGGGCGAGCCCCTGGCCGACCTGCCCGCCGAGCGCTTCCAGGACGTCGTCCCGGCGCTGTGCGAGCAGCGCCTCGCGGCGCAGGAAGCCTGGATCGACGCGGTCGTGCAGTGCGGCCGTCCCGCCGAGGTCCTGCCGGAGCTGCGGCGGCTGACCGAGCGCCACCCGCTGCGGGAGCGCTTCTGGGCGCAGCAGATGCTGGCCCTCTACCGGTGCGGGCGGCAGGGCGAGGCGCTGGAGCGCTACCGGGCGGTCTCCCGGGTGCTCGCCGACGAGCTGGGGATCGATCCGGGCGACGAACTCCGGACGCTGCACCAGCGGATCCTCACCTCGGCGCCGGAGCTCGCCTCGGTGCGGCGCCGGCCGCCGGGCGGCGCCGGGGCCCTGCCCGCCGAGACGACGTCGTTCGTCGGCCGGGAGCGGGAGCTGGCCGAGACGCGGCGCCTGCTGCGGGCGGCGCGCCTGGTCACCCTGACCGGGGTGGGCGGCGTCGGGAAGACGCGGCTCGCCCTGCGGACCGCCGAGCAGGTGCGGCCGTCCTTCCCTGAGGGGGTGTGGCTGGCGGACCTCGCCGCGCTCACCGACTCGACGCTGGTGGCGCGCGCCGTCGCCGAGGCGCTCGGGCTCCGCGACCAGTCCGTGCGCTCCGCGCTGGACGCCCTGGCCGACCACGTCCGCGACCGGCGCCTGCTGCTCGTCCTGGACAACTGCGAGCACCTGATGGACGCTGTCGTGCCGCTCGTCCAGCGGCTGCTGTGCGCGGCGCCGGGCCTGCGGGTGCTCGCCACCAGCCGCGAGCGGCTCGGCGTCCCGGGCGAGCACGTCTTCCTCGTCCCCGGCCTGACGCTCCGCGACGACGCCGACGGGGGCGCGTGCGAGGCCGTCCGGCTGCTGAGCGACCGGGCCGCGGCCTGCGCCGCCCCCCTGCGCGACGGCGGCTCGGCCGCCGAACTGTGCCGGCGCCTCGACGGCATCCCGCTGGCCATCGAGCTGGCGGCGGTCCGCCTGACCTGCCTCACCGTCGAGGAGATCCTCGAACGCCTGGAGGACCGCTTCCGGCTGCTGTCGGTCCCTCAGGCGCCCGCGACGAACCGCTACCGGCGGACGCTCCGCGGCGTCATGGACCTGAGCCACAACCTGTGCACGCCCGGCGAACGCCTGCTGTGGACGCGGCTGTCGGTCTTCGCCGGGAGCTTCGACCTCAAGGCGGCCGAGGCCGTCTGCGCGGGCGACGGCATCGACGGCGCCGACATGCTGGACCTGGTCGGCGGCCTCATCCGCAAGTCCGTCGTGGTCCTCGACGGGACCGGCCGCGCCGCCCGCTACCGGCTGCTCGAGACCATCCGCCAGTACGGGCTGGACCGGCTCCGCGCGGACGGCCGGGCCGTCGCGTACCGCGTCCGCCACAGCGACCACTACCACGCCCTGGCCAGGGAGGCCGCCGCGGACTGGTGCAGCCCCCGCGAGGCCGGCTGGCTGGAACGGCTGCGCACGGAGCTGCCCAACTTCCGCGCCGCCCTGGCGTTCTGCCTCACCCGGCCGGACCGGGCCCGGATCGGCGCGGAGATCGCCGCCGATCTCACGCGCACCCGCTCCTGGTTCTTCAGCGGCACCCTCGGCGAGGCGCGCCACTGGCTGGAGAGCTTCTCGGGCGGCCCGGGCCACCGCGTCCCCGAAGCGACGATCATGAAGACCTTCATCGCGTCCCTCCAGGGGGACGTGGCGGCGGCCGCGGCGCTCCGGCGCGAGTACCTCGCCGACCCGGCGGCCGCGCAGGCACCGCCGGTCGCCTACGTCGAAGGCGTCCACGCGCTGCTGGCGCACGGCGACCCGGCGTGCATCGACCGGCTCGCCCGGGCGCGGGACGGGTTCCGCGCCGCGGGGCGCACCGGCGACGCCCACATGGCCATGATGTTCTGGGCGATCGCCGCGGCGTTCCTGGGCCGCCGCGGCGCCGCCGCGTCCGTCTGCCGCCGCTACGCCGCCGAAGCCGACGCCTCCGAAGCCGAGTGGGCGCGCACCTGGGCGCGGTGGTGCACCGGCCTCACCGAGCTCCTGCACGGCGACCCCGCCGCCGCGGTCGCCCCGCTCTGCGCCGCGCTCGTCCGGCAGAGCTCGATGGACGACCGCTGGGGGCCCGCGTGGGACCTCGAGCTGCTCGCGTGGACGATGAGCGCGCTCGGCCACCACCGCCACGCCGCCCGGCTCCTCGGCGCCGCCCACCGCCAGCGCCAGGTGACCGGCGCCGCGCTGACCGGCCTCAAGCCCATCCTCCTCCACCACACCCGCGCGAGGAACCGGGTGCGCGAGCACCTGGAGCCCCGGGCGTACACCGATGCCTGGCAGGGCGGCGCCGACGCCGAGGACGGCGTCGCCCTGGCGCTCGGCATCGCGGACGAACTGCGCCGGGGCACCGCCGGGTGACCGGGGAGCGATCGGCGGAGCGCGTCCGGACGGAGGCCGCCGCGCCGCTCACTCGGTCGTGGCGGCCTCCAGGACGGGCACGGCCGCGGCCCGGCGCGCGGGCAGCGCCGACGTCGCCAGGGTCGCCGCCGCCGCACCGGCCGCCACCAGCGGGAACAGCCACCACGGCGGGTCCGGGCGCAGGAAGGAGCTGCCGCTCGTCACGTGCAGCAGCGCCAGCGTCCCGGTCGCGATCGCGAGGCCGAGCGCGGTGCCGAGGACGACGACCGCGGCCGCCTCCCAGCGGACGATCGAGCGGATCTGCCCCGAGGTGGCGCCCACGGCGCCCAGCAGGCCGAACTCCCGGGTGCGTTCGGCGACGCCCAGCGACACCGTGGTCGCCATCCCGAACAGCGCGAGCAGCAGCGCCATGCCCGCGAAGGTGTACGTCGCCCGCAGCGGGCGGGTGAGCGTGTCCGACGCGGCGTGCACGTACGCGTCGCGGTCGAGGACGCGCGCGCCCGGCACCGCCGCGACGGCGCCGGCCAGCGCGTCCGGGGAGCCGCCCCGCACCAGGACGGCGCGGGTCTCGGCGTTGGGGTCGAGCCGGTCCATCGTCGCGGCCGACACGAGCGCCTGCTCGGCGAACACGTGCGAAGGGTCGTGGTAGGCGGCCGCGACGGTGAGCGCGACCCGGCCCTGGGGGCCGCGCACGACGATCTCCTGCCCGCGCCGGAGCCCGAACTGCTCCATGGCGGTGGAGGCGAGCGCGATCTCCCCGGTGCGGAGCGCGGGCGGACGTCCGCCGAGCCGCAGGACGTCCGGCAGCCCCTCCTGCTCGGCGCCGCTGACGAGGAAGGTGGACGGCTCGGGCGCCTCGCCGTCTTCGGTCCGGGCGGGCGGCGACACCAGTTCGGCCTCGGTCTGCGTGAGGGCCACGGCCCGCGACACTCCGGGCGCGCCCGCCGCGAGGGCGGCGACGTCCCGGGACAGCGGCGCGGGCGCGCCCTCGGCCGTCCGGGAGGTCGCGGCGATCGCGTGCTCGGCCGCCATGACCTCCCGTCCCGCTTCCCGGAACCGGTCCTGGACCGACACCGTGATCAGCGCCACCGAGGACACCAGCGCGACGCCGAGCATCAGCGACGAGGCGGCCGAGGACACCCGGCGCGGGCTGCGGGTGACGGCGGCGCGCGCCAGCCGCCCGGTCTCCCCGCCGACGAGCGTGCCGATCCGGCCCACCGGCCCGCCGAGGGGCGCGACGAAGAACGGCGCGAGGACGGCCAGCGCCGGCACGGCGAGCACCGCCCCGAACACGATCATCAGCGCGACACCGAACGTCCGGTCCGGCCCGGGCGGGTCGTCCGCGCGGACCGCCACCGCGACCGCCCACCAGAAGCACGCGCCGACCAGGAGCGCGGACGCGCCCAGCAGCCGCGGCAGCCGGCGGCCCGGGGTCTCGGCGGCGGTGCTCCGCAGCGCCTGGACGGGCGGGACGCCCGCGGCGCGGCGGGCCGCGCGCCACGCGGCCAGCTGGGTGACGCCGATCCCGGCCGCGACCGGAGCGGCCAGGGCGACCGCCCCGAACTGGGGCCCGGCGGCGGAGACGTCGAAGCCGTCCCGCGCGAACAGGCGGATGAGGAGGGCGGAGAGGGGGAAGCCGGCGGCCGTGCCGCCGACCGCGGCGAGCGCGCCCAGCACCAGCGCCTCCAGGCGGATCAGCCGGTGGATCTGCCGCGGCGTGGCGCCGATCGCCCCGAGCAGCGCGAGCCGCCGGGTCCGCTGCCGCACCAGCGCGCCGAAGGTGTTGGCCACGACGAACAGGCCGACGAAGATCGCCACCAGGGCGAGCATGCCGATCACCCCGGCGACCGAGGCGCCCTCGCCCGCCGCGGCGGCGGCCTGCGCGTCCCGCACCGACGTCGCGGTCCGGACGGTCGCCGTCCCCTCCAGATGCCGGGCCAGGTCGTCGCGGAGCCGCTCGGCGGACACCCCGGGTCCGGCCTTCACCCAGACGGTCCGCCAGACGCCCGGAGGGAGCACCGCGGCACGCCGCACCGTCTCGGGCGGCGCCAGCACCAGGTCGCCGGCGGCGACCGCGCCCCGCCCCTGGACGCTCACCACCCCGGCGACCGTCACTCTGCGCGTCTCGCGGGGCAGCGTCAGCGTGAGCGTGTCCCCCACGTCCAGGCCGCCGGTCCGCGACAGGTGCTCGACCACGGCCACCTCGCCGTCGGCGGCCGGTGCGCGCCCCGCCTCCAGCCGGTACGGGTTCAGCCGCGGGTCGGCCACCCAGGGGCGCAGCAGCGTGCCGCCCTCGGCCGACGCGGTGATCGCCCGCCCGCCGGGGCCGGCCGCCGTCACCGCCACCGCGGCGTCGCCGGCGACCGCCGCGACACCGGGCCGGGACGCGACGAGGTCCAGCCGGATCCGGCCGTCGGGTGACGCGTTCGGGTCGTCCGGCACGTCCGTCCCGCCCTGGACGAGGACGTCCGCGCGGTGGTACTCGCTCGCGTCGGCGCTCGCCACCGCCTCCTGCGCGCGCAGCGCGAACTGCAGCGACCCAGCGATGAGCGCGACGGACCCGAGCGCCGCGAGCAGCGTGGCCGTGAGCCGCGGCCACCCGTCGGCGAACGAGCGGCGCGCGATGAGCCACAAGGGGTTGCCCATGGTCAGCCCTCCGTCTTCCGCATGCGGGCGTGGACGGCGTCGACGGTGGGCGCGGCCAGTTCGTCCACGATCGTCCCGTCGGCGAGGAACAGCACCCGGTCGGCGCGGGCGGCGGCCGCCGGATCGTGCGTGACCATGACCACCGTCTGCCGGTAGGAGTCGACGGCCGTCCGCAGGAAGGCGAGCACCTCGGCGCCGGAGCGGGAGTCGAGGTTGCCGGTCGGCTCGTCGGCGAACAGCACCTCCGGCCGGGTCAGCAGGGCGCGCGCCACGGCGACCCGCTGCCGCTGCCCGCCGGACAGGTCCGAGGGGCGGTGGCCGAGCCGCTCGCGCAGCCCGAGCGCGTCCACGATCGTGGCGAACCACCGCTCGTCCGCGCGGCGGCCCGCCAGCCGCCCGGTGAGCCGGATGTTCTCCTCGGCGGTCAGCACGGGCAGCAGGTTGAACGACTGGAAGACGAATCCCAGCCGCTCGCGGCGCAGCTCGGCGAGCCGGGCGCGCGACAGGCGGGTGATGTCGACCGCGCCGATCACGACGGTGCCGGACGTCACGGCGTCCAGGCCGGCCAGGCAGTGCAGGAACGTCGACTTGCCGGACCCGGACGGCCCCATGATCGCGGTGAACTGCCCACGGGGGAACGCCGCCGACACCCCGCGCAGGGCGTGCACGGCGCCGTCCCCGCTCCCGTAGGTCTTGACGACGTCCGACGCGACCATGACCGGTTCCTCGACGTCCGGCCCGGTCGGCGCCGCGTTCCGCGCCGCGGGAGGGGGCGGGGCGGGTCGCGCCGGCCGGCGGAGCGGCGCGCGGCGGCGGATCGGCTCTGGCATGTCTCCTCCGGTCACTTTCTGACTTACCACGAGAGATAATCTCAGTTGAGACTATATCAAGTGGTCCTAGAATGGACCCATGCTCCACGACCTGCTCGAACGACTCCTGTCCGGAGACGGCGGCCCCGCCGCCGACCACGTGGGGCTCGGCATGCTGCTGGCCGAGGCCCACAACCGGAGCCGGGAGCGCGTCAACGACGCGCTGCGCCCGCTCGGCATCAACATCCGCGGCTTCGGCGTCCTCCTCGCGCTGCCGCTCTACGGCCCGGTCACCCAGCGCGACCTGATCGACCGCACCGGCATCGACAAGTCGACGATGGTCCGGCTCATCGACGAACTGGAGGACGGCGGGCTGGTGTCCCGCGAGCGGACGCCGCAGGACCGGCGCGCGTACTCGATCGTCCTGACGCCGCGGGGCGGGGAGACGCTGGAGAAAGCGTGGCGGGCCACGGACGAGGTGGGCGGCGCGATGTTCGGCCGGCTCACCGGTCCCGAACGCGGCCTGCTCGTCGACCTGCTCCGCCGCCTCGCCGACCCCGCCGGCGCGCCCGGCCCGGACGGGCCCGCGCCCGGCCCGCGCTGACCGCCGGCGGCCGGGCCCGCGCCCCGGCCGTCCGCCGGGACGCGGTCAGGGGCGGCCCGGCGGGGACAGCGCGGGGGCCAGCCAGCGCTCCAGCAGGGCGCGGAGCCGGGCCTCGTCGTGCGGCGGTTCACCCGGATGCTGCAGCAGCGAGGTCAGGAGCCGCATGATGATCTCGGCCAGGCCGTCGAGGTCGTCGTCCCCGATCCCGGCGGCGGCCCAGTCGACGGGGTAGCGCTGCAGCATCTTCGCGCCGTAGGCGATGGTGTCGGCGGTCGTCGCGCCGCGCCCGAAGGCGCTCGCGTCGCCGAGCCGCAGCAGGAGGCTCAGCCGCGGGTCGGCCGGGATGGTCCGGACGCAGAACACCATGCCCTCGACGACGGCCTCGGCCGGGTCGGTGACGCCCCGGAGGTGGGCGATCAGCCGGTCGACGAACGACTCGGCGCCCTGGGCCGCCACCTCGGCGAGGATGTCGCCGATGCGGCCGAAGTGGCGGTAGACGGTCTGGCGGGTGACGCCGAGCTCGTTCGCGACGTCGGACAGGGTCGTCTTCGCGACACCGTGCCGCTCGATGCACCGGACGGTCGCGTCGACGATGCGCTGCCGGGCCTCGGCGTCCGATCCGGGCGGCCGCCCTCCCCAGCCGTGGTGCCCCATGGCCCTAGGATCGCACAGGCTCCGCCGTCCGCCGCGCGCCGGACGCGCGGACCGCGGCCGCGATGAGCGCCGCCGCCGCGGCGGCGCACGGCACGACGTACCAGAGGCTGCCGATCGGCGTGCCCTGCTCGGTGACGCCGTCCGCCGCCGCGAAGTACGCCGGCAGCGCGACCAGCCACAGGACGACGTGGACGCCGAGGTACAGCGCCGGGTAGATCCGCGCGAACCCCGGCGACGCCACCGGGGACGGCTCGGCGCGCGCGGCCCGCCAGGCGTCCGCGAGCAGCCACAGGCCGGCGGCCCAGACGACGGCGAGCTCGGCGCCCAGCACGGCCCGCTGGACTCCCAGCAGGTCCTCCCCGCGGAAGGCGCCGCTGGGCGCGCTCGCGATGATCATCGCCAGGGGCGTCGCGGCGCCCGCCACGGCGGCGCGCCACCCGATCCGCGGGCCGGTGAGCGTGCGCGGGCCGTCCGTCCCGCCGGTCAGCCGGACGACGAGGTAGGTCATCGCGCCGAAGGACACCGAGGCGAACAGCAGCATGCTGTTCATCGGCACCGACGCGAGCGTCGGCTGGTTGATCGTCTCGTTCCCGGTGTTCCACGCCCACCACTTCAGCTGCGGGCCGAGATGGTCGAAGATCTCGTAGAAGACCTGGCAGGCGAACGCGACCGCCACCGCCCCGGCCAGCGGCCCGCGCCGCGCGAAGACGCCCAGGACGCGGACCAGCTCGTAGGCGAGCTGCGACAGCGCCGGGTAGAAGGCCACGATGTAGAGCGGCAGCCGGTCGAACATGAACTGCACGGTGAACACGTTGTGGGAGAAGATGAACCCGACGTGCTGTTCGAGGCCGAACCACTCCGGAAAGTAGAGCGGCGGCTCGATCACGGCCAGGTAGACGACCGACGCGAACCACAGCGCGATGTTGGCCGGGTCGCCGTCGCGCCGCCACCGCCGCCACGCGTGGACGAGCGCGAACACGGCGCCGCCGATGACGAGCAGCTCCAGGACGGGCATCGTGCCGTTCTCGAGGCCGAACGGGTCGCGCAGATCGACCACCGGCTCGGTGCCGTGGCAGGAGTAGCCGAGTCCCTCGGCGAGGCGCTCGGCCGCGGCGCCGCAGGTGTGGTCCATGGGGGGCTCCTCGGGTCAGGCGTCGACGAGGCCGGTGCCGGCGGACGCGCCGGCGGAGCGCGTGCGGCCGGTGTAGTCCGTGCCGGGCGGGTCCTTCTTCTCGTCGAACCCGCCGGGCACGACCATGCGCCCGAGCCGCCGCCGCACCTGGTAGCGCGCCAGGCCGAACCAGAACCGCGGATCGAGGGCCATCTGCCGCAGCGACCGGTCGAGGTTGAACACCTCGGCGAACGTCCGCTCCACATAGGCGTCCTCGCGGCCCGCGGCGGTGATCGCGTTGAAGACCGGCCAGCCGAACCGCGCGGTCAGCCTGCGCCGCCAGGGCGCCGCGACCTCGGTACCTGTGGCGAAGTCGTACGCCTGGTCACGGGCCATCGCGAGCATCCAGGGCACGTCGAGGGACGCCTTCTGCCGCTCGAGGAACGCGCGGAAGAAGCCGGGGTCGAGGGCGTCGCGGTCGCGCAGCAGCTCGCCGAGGATGAGCGCCGAGCGGGCGGCCGAGCTCATTCCCTGGGCGTAGAACGGGTTGAAGGCGCAGATCGAGTCCCCGAGGGCGACCAGCCCGGCCGGAGGGGCCTCGAGAAGGTCGAACCGGCGCCACTTGTTGCCCGTCGAGCGCGTCAGGTGCACCTCGGACGTCGGCGTGCACGCACGCGCCGCCCGTCCGAAGGCGGCGGCCCGCACGCGATCGGCCGCGGCCTCGAACGCGTCCGCCTCACGCGGCATCCGGATGCCCCACGACCCCATGCACACGATGGCGCGGTCGCCCTCGATGGGGAAGAAGTTGCTGAGGAACTCGTGCTCCTCGGGACGGTCGCCGCGGTCCTGCGTCGGCGTGACGACGAGGTGCTTCCACCACCACGTCTCCGGGCGGCGGTCGGCGGGCGGCAGGTCGTACCACCGCGAGACGTAGGTGACCTTGGCGTCGAGGGTCCGCTCCGGCGGCGCGGGCCAGCCCGCCGCCGCGAGCCAGTCGGCCACCGGGGAACCGCGCCCGAGCGCGTCGACGACCAGGTCCGCGGCGAGCCGGCCCGCGCCGTCGGCGGTGCGGTACTCGACGCCCTCGACGCGCCCGCCGGCGGTGCCGCCCCCGGACGAGCGGAGCCCGGTGACGGTCGCGCCCTCGCGGATCTCGATGGACGGCAGTTCGCGGACCCTGTCGCGCAGGACCCGCTCGATGAGCACGCGCGAGCCGTAGACCATCGTCATCGACCCGGACTTGCGCGGCGCCCAGCCGTCGTTCTCGCAGTACGCGGCGTCCATCGACGGCATCAGCCGCATCCCGCCCGCGGCGATCAGCGATTCCTCGAAGCCGGGGAAGATCTCGCCGATCGCGCGGCGCCCGGAGTTGAGGAGGAAGTGCGGGTGCTTGCTCTGCGGCACGCCGCGGCGGTGCTCCGCGCCCGGCGGCAGCCGGTCCCGCTCCAGGACGACCACCGCGTCGAAGTGCCGCGCGAGCACCCCCGCGGCGCACAGGCCCGCCACGCTGCCGCCGAGCACCACGGCCGTCCGTCCCCGCATCCCGCCCACCTCACAGTCATACAGATTGTGAGTGAATGTATGATCCAGGCATGGGCGGGTCAAGGGGGGGAGCGGTCGGCGGCCGGGGTCAGGCCCGGTGCCCGGGCTCCATGGCGGGCAGCGAGCGGAAGGTGAGCGGGGCGGACCCGGTGCCGGCCGACACCTCGGTCGGTTCCAGCAGGAACCCGACGTGGTCGCCGACGTCGAGGCGCTCCAGGACTCGGCCCACCAGGTGGCGGCGGGCGCCGGTGAGCAGGGGCACGCCTCCGGGCCCCGGCCGCCAGGAGCAGCGGGCGAACTTGTCGATCTCGTCGCCGGTCCGCGAGCCGAACAGCGCGGCGAGCCGCCGCTGGTCGCCGTCCCGTCCGAGGACGTGGACGGCCAGGACCTCCGCCGCCTCGGCGATCCGGAAGGTGCGGTTGCGGCGGGACAGGCACACCAGGAACCGGAACGGGTCGATGCTGGTCTGCGTCGCGAACCCGACCAGGCAGCCCGCCCGCGCCCCCGTCCCGGCGTCGGCGGCGGTCACCACGAACATCGGGTAGTCGAAACCGTCGACGAACTGTTCGCTGTCCACCGTCTCTTC
This sequence comes from Actinomadura sp. WAC 06369, assembly GCF_003947565.1. Lineage (NCBI taxonomy): Bacteria > Bacillati > Actinomycetota > Actinomycetes > Streptosporangiales > Thermomonosporaceae > Actinomadura > Actinomadura sp. WAC 06369. The sequence goes on from NZ_QHJN01000009.1 coordinate 53,038, forward strand.
GCTGTCCACCGTCGCAGCCTATGAGCCGGGGCCCGCGCGGCCGAGGACCGCGGCCCGCGGGCGCGCCCGGTCACGCCGTCGCGCGGGCGGCGAGCAGGTCGAGGACGAGGCGCAGCGGCGGCCAGTTCGCGTGGCCGCGGCGGACCACCGCGTACGAGCGCAGGACGACCGGCGGGCCGGCCGGCGGCAGCAGGGCGGTCTCGGGCGGCACCGGCGGGCAGCGCCGGCGCCTCGGCGGGCTCGTGCTCGCGGATGCGCAGCCGCACCGCCGGGCGGTCGGCGAGGTCGGCGACCACCGGCAGCAGGGAGCGGCGGACGGCGGTGGCGAACCCGTCCCTTCCACTGGGGGCATGACCTCCACCTCCCCTCCCCCCGCCGCGCCTGCGGGGACGACCGCGCCGCGTCCGCGGGAGCCGCGCGCGGGGGCGGCGTCCGCGCGGGGGCACCGCCAGCGCGCTGGGGTTCCTCGGCCCGCTCGGCGTGGCGGTGGCCCGGGGCCGCGGCGGCGCGCGGCTGTGGCCGCTGCCGGCGGGCGCGGGGGTCCTGCTGCTCACCGAGCCCCGGCACGGCGCGACCGACCCGGTCGGCGTCGGCTGCGCCCTGGCCGCCGCCGCCTGCTGGGCCGTCTCCATGCCCGTCGCCGCCGTGGTGGCCACCGCGGTCGCCGGACCGCAGGTCGTGGACCGCCTCACCTGGCCGCTGCCGCCGGCCGGGCTGGGCCTGGCGGTCCTGGTGCCGGTGGTGCCGTTCATCCTCGAACTGATCGCTCTGCGGCGGCTCAGCACCGCCGCGTTCGGCACGCTGATGAGCCTGGAGCCCGCCATCGCCACCGTCATCGGCCTGGCCCTCCTCGGGCAGACGCCCGGCCCGCTCGCCGCCGCGGGCGTCGCGCTCGTCGTCATCGCCGGCGTCGGCGCCGAACGCACCGGGGCCCGCGCGGGTGCCCGCGCCGGCGCACCGTCCGGGGGCCGCCCGCCGGAACCGGGCCCGGATCCGGGGGCGCCCGTCAGTGCCGGGTCTCGATGAGGCGCCGCAGCGCGGCCCGGGCGGGCGGGCCCCACGTGGCCTTGCCGCCGGGCCGGCCGTGGACGCCGGCGTCGCCGATGAGGACGCAGGCGAGGGCGCGCAGCACCGCCCATCCGCGGGCGCGGCGCAGGGTCGCGGCGTCCGGGGCCGGGCGGTAGGCGGCGTGGAAGCGGTCGACGGCGCCGTCCGGCAGCAGGATCCAGGCGGCGGCGAGGTCGCAGGCCGGGTCGCCCGCGCAGAGGTCGCCGAAGTCGACCACACCGTGGAGGGTGCCGTCGGCGGTGAGGACGTTGGCCGGATGCAGGTCGCCGTGGAGCCACAGCGGCGGGCCCGCCCAGCCGGGCGCCGCGGCGGCGTCCTCCCACACCTCCCGGACGGCGTCCGGGTCGGGGACGAGCCCGAGGCCGGCGGCCGAAGCGAGCTGCTCGGCGAACCACGCGGTGTGCTCGGCCGGCGGGCCTCCGCGGTTCCGGCCGACGGGCGCCCCCTCGGGAGCGGGCCGGTGGAGCGCCGTCAGGAAGGCCGCCAGGGCGTCCGCCGCCTCCGCCCCGCGCGCGACGGGGGCGCGGTCGGCGGGCGTGCCCGGCACCCAGGTCGTGACGATCCAGGGGCGCGGGAACCGCGCGGAGGGCTCGCCGAGCCGCTGCGGGACGGGCACCGGCAGCGGAAGGCCCGGAGCGAGGACCGGCAGCCACGCGTGCTCCTTGCGCAGCAGCTCGTCCGCGGACGCCGTCGCCCAGGGCAGCCGCACGGCCAGGTCGTCCCCGAGCCGCCACAGCTGGTTGTCCCAGCCGCGGGCACCGAGCCTCACCGGGCGGCCGGCCAGGTCGGGGTGCTGGTCGCGCAGCAGGCCCCGCACCAGCCCCGCGGTGATCTCGATCTCGGAATGCGTCATGGGGAGCAACGGTAACCGGACGGCGGCGGCCCCGGCGCCGCCGCGCACGCGGGCACCGTTCCCGGTCCGTCATCGATGAGTCTCGCCGGCCTCCCGAGTCTGTATCCCCGAAACGCCGCACGATCGACCGCACCCGGGGAGAGAGCATGACCGCCACCTACACGTTCGACGTCTTCTCCAGCCTCGACGGCTTCGGCGCCGCCGGCGGCGACTGGACCGGCTACTGGGGCAAGCAGGGCCCCGAGCTGCTCGACCGCCGCCTCGCCCTGTACCGCGAGGAGCAGCGGATGGTCTTCGGGGCCGCCACGTACCGCCTGTTCGCCCGGATGCTCGCCGAGAGCACCGAGGACTCCGACGTGCGCGACCCCTGGGTCACCCGGATGTGGAACCTGCCGGCCACGGTCGTGTCGACCACGCTGGAGGAGCCCCTGGACTCGCCGGACGCGACCGTCGCGAACGGCGACGCCGTCGACGTCGTCGCCCGGCTCAAGAAGGAGTCCGCGGTGCCGCTGCGCTCCCACGGCAGCCTGTCGATGAACCGGGCGCTGATGGCCGCCGGCCTCGTCGACCGCGTCCAGGTGACGCTCTTCCCCGTGATCACCGGCGCGACGGGGCTGGACCCGGTCTTCCGGGGCGCCGCCGACTTCGATCTCGAACTGCTCGAGCGGCGGACGCTCGACGGCGACATCCAGGAGCTCGTCTACCGGCCCGCCCTGCACGCCTGACGGCTCCCCTCGGGACGAACCGGGAACCGGGACGCGCCACCGGCGGTCATACTCCTTCGGGACGATCTCGAGGAGTGTGGGTGCGTACCTTCGCGCGTGTGGTGACCGTACTGGGACTGGCGCTCGCCTCGTCGGCAGCCGGCGCGGCGCGGCCGGCGGCGGCGTGCGGCTGCGGCGCGATGATCGCCGACAGCTCGGTCCGGATCTCCGACGAGACGTCGATCGTCCGCCACGACGCGGCGGCCCGCACCGAGGACATCGTGATGCGGCTGTCGGCGGAGTCGGCGGAGAAGGACGCGGCCTGGCTGTTCCCCACGCCGTCCGAGGCGACGGTCCGGCTCGGCGAGCGCGGCTGGTTCGAGCAGCTCGACGCGCTCACCGAACCCCGCGTGGTCACCCGCCGGATCTGGTTCCCCGACCTGGGCTCCGGCGACGGCGCGACCGCCGGGGCCGCGCCGTCCGGGCCCGGCGGGTCCGTTGAGGTGCTCGGCGAGCGCGACCTCGGGCCGTTCCGGGTGGCGACGCTCGACGCCGACGACCCGGACGCGCTGAGCGGCTGGCTCGGCCGCAACGGCTACCGCCTCCGGCCCGACCTCGCGGAGGCGCTCGGCCCGTACGTCGAGCAGGGATGGAAGTACGTCGCGGTGAAGCTGCGGCCGAGTTCCGGCGACCGGCTCACCGGTGAGCTGGCCCCGCTGCACGTGTCGTTCGCGTCGGACGAGCTCGTCTACCCGATGCGGCTCTCGCGCCTCGCGGAGAACACGCAGCGCCTGCACCTCTACGTGCTCGCCGACCACCGCGTCGAGCAGACGACCGGCGCCCGCATGCGGCTGGCCTTCGCCGGACGGGTGGCGCCCGGTCAGGTGCGGTCCCCGGAACTGCGGGAGTTCCTCGGGGACGGCCGGTTCATGACCGAGCTCACCGACGCCTCCATCGACCCCGAGGAGATCGACGACGACTACCGCTTCGCGGCCTCGGGCGACGAGCCCTACCGGCAGGTCGTCTACCGGGAGGAGGTCGTCCGGTTCCTGGGCATGCCGGCCGGCTGGGTGATCGTCTTCGGCGGCGGCGCCCTCGCCGCGGGGCTGGGGGCCGTCCTGGCGGCGCGCCGTCTCCGGCGCTCCCGGGTCACCGGCGCGTGACCGCGCCGGGCCGCGCCCGCCGCCTCGAAACGTCGCAGCGCGCCGCTACTCTCCCTCCACCGGAACCGATCAAGGGAGCCCGCATGGACCTGCCCCTGCCGCGCACCGCGTACGACATCGAGTTCGACGACGAGGGCCGGGACGGCCACGCCTTCGGCCGCCCGCCCGGGCTGCGGCCCGAGCAGTGGCCCCGCTCCCGCGTGAACGGGCTGCCGATGGCGCACCTGTTCACCGTGCGGGTCCCGGAGGAGTACCGCTGCGCCGGCGGCGACCTGGCCGGGCTCAGCGTGTTCCAGTCCGACGACCACGTGGCCGACGCGGTGGAGGGGCGGCGGACGCGATCGGCGGGGCCGCCCCGCCGGAGCACGGCCCGCAGGCCGCGGCGTTCTGGTCCGCACTCGCGGCCTACGCGGAGGACCGCCATGCCCGTGAGCGCTACCGCGAGGACGAGATCGGCGGCGGCTGGGCCTGGATCTGGCTGACCGAAGCGGAGCTCGCGGCACCGCCCTGCCCGCTGCCCGACCCCGCGACGAAGGAGCCGGACCGGACGGACGACGACTGCGCCGACGCCTGGCGGCACGATCGTCCGGCACGCCCGCTGCGCCTCCGGGCCCGCGCCGACGACCCGAACGCCGGCAAGCGCTACGACGAATGGGGAAGCAGCGGGTCCGGGTACATCGAGATGCACTCCGAGGAGGGCGAGCGCCTCGGGCTGAAGGAGAGGTTCTTCGACCGGTGCCACTTCGGCGGCACCGCCACCGTGGCGAACGGCGGCGACTTCGGCCCGTTCTTCCTCGGCTTCGGCGAGGCGCTCGGCGACCCGAACCTCGGCGGCGGCGGCTTCGCGCACCTCGACCTGGAGACCGAGGAGATCGACTGGTCGCAGTGAAGGTCCTCCCCGGCCGGGCGGTCAGGTGAAGCGGTCGCGGAGTTCCACCTTGCGCACCTTCCCGGTGGCGGCCGCCCTGGGGAGGGCGTCGACGAACTCCAGGCGCTCCGGCCAGAAGAACGCCGTCATCCCGGCGTCGCGCAGCAGCGCCCGCACCTCCTCCAGCCCGATCCGGCCGTCCGCGGAGGCCGGTCGGACGACCGCGCAGATCGTCTGGTCGGCGCCGCCGAGCACCGGCAGCCCGACCACCGCCGCCTCCTCAACGGCGGGATGCCGGGCGAGGATCTCCTCCATCTCGGTGGTCGGCACGAAGAACCCGTTGCGGAAGACGGTGTCCTTCGTGCGGCCGGTGATGCGGATCCCGCCGCGCCCGTCGCGGCGGGCCAGGTCGCCGGTGTCGAACCAGCCGTCCTCGTCGCAGAACGACGCGTACAGCTCCTCCCGCCGCAGGTACCCCAGGCATTGGGCGGGGCCGCGCACCCGCAGCGCGCCGACGTCCTCCCGGCCGGGCAGCGGGTCGATGCGGACCTCCATGCCGGCGATCGGGCTGCCGTCGCTGTGCGCCGCCCAGTCCACCGGGTCGTCCGGGCGGCTGATCGTGACCGCGCCGTTCTCCGACATGCCCCACAGCGAGAACAGGCGCCGCCCGAACACCTCGCCCACCTCCCGGACGAGCGAGGTCGGGATCGGCGCGGACCCGCCGACCACCCAGCGCAGGGCGCCGAGGTCGCGCGGCCCGGCGCGCTGGGCGTCCACCAGCGGCCGCAGGAAGTGCGGCGGGGCGTACAGGTAGGTGACCCGGTGCTCCGCCAGCAGGTCCGCCATGGCGGCGCCGTCCGTGGTGTCCTGGAAGACCGCGGTGCCGCCGAGCGCGAGCGGCATCAGCATCCCGCGGACGAACCCGGTGTAGTGGGTGTAGGCGGCGACCATGGTCAGGACGTCGTCGGCGCCCAGGTCGAAGACCTCGGCCTCGCCGCGGATCGGCGCGTACAGGGTGTTCTGGCTGTGCAGGACGCCTTTGGGCTCGCCGGTGGTGCCCGAGGTGAACAGGGTCAGGTACGGCTCGTCCGGGCCGAGCTCCCGGCCATCGAGGTCCGCTTCGCGCGTCTTCTCCCACGGGGTGTCGAAGAAGAACTCGTGCAGGTCGCGGACGCCCGGGGGTTTCGGCCCGCCCGACACCACGACGTGCTCGAGCGACGGCAGCTCGGCGGCGAGCCGCAGGCCGAGCTCGCCCGGCGCCTCGCCGCCGAACTCGGCGAGCGTGACGAAGACCCGGGACTCCGTCAGGCCGAGGTAGGCCGCCAGCTCCCGCTCCCGGTACACCGGGAGGAGCGGGCAGATCCGCGCCCCGGCGCGCAGGCAGCCCAGCGCGAGCACCGTCAGCTCCCAGCCGTTGGTGAGGTGGACGGCGACGGTGTCGCCGGGTCGCACGCCCAGCTCGATCAGCGCCCCGGCGCAGCGGTCGGTCAGCAGGGCGAGCTCGGCGTAGTCGAGCGTGCGGGTGTCCCCCGAGTCCGCGCGGCGCGCGACGACCGCGGCCTTGCCGGGGTGGTCGCGCGCGTGCCGCCGCAGGTCGTCGAGGAAGGTCGCGTCCCGCCACCAGCCGCTCCGCCGGTACTCCTCGGACATCCCGTACCTCCGTCTGGTTCGCCTCGAACGTCGGATTCGATGGGTGGTCTCCCCGGGGCGCGTCACGCCGTGGAGAAGTGGAAGGCCGACCGGGCCGTGTCGCGCTCCCACGCGTCGCGGTCGCGGATGTAGAGGGCGTCGCGGGCCTCCACCGACAGCACGGTCATCCCGGTGCGGTCGAGCCGGTAGGTGATCCGGCCGGTCACCCGCTCGGCGACGCTCGTCACGAACGCCTGCGCGGCCACCCGGAGCGACCCGAACCAGCGGCCCTCGAGCGCCTCCCTGGTCCACGCCTGCTCCAGCGACAGCTTCTCCCGGATGGTCTCGGCGGGGACGGTGGCGCTCTCCAGCTGCCGGTACGCGTGGAGCAGCAGGCACGCGGCGGGCATCTCGCGGACCTCCAGCACCTTCTCGCCGCTGTCGATGTGCTCCAGGCCCGAGTAGCGGCCGAGACCGTAGCGGCCCGCCCGGCGGTTGAGGGCCCCGATCAGCTCGCGGAGGCCCGCGGGCTCCCCGTCCAGCGCCACCGGCCTGCCGGCCGCGAAGTCGATGGCGACCTTCTCCGGCCGCTCCGGCGGCGCGGCGGACGTCCAGGTGTAGAGGTCCTCGGGGACCGGGAACCATTCGGGGTCGTCCAGCAGGCCGGACTCGAACTCCCGGCACCACAGGTTGGAGTCCCCGCTGTGCGAGCGGTCGGCGAAGTCCGGGAAGCCCGCCTTCTTCAGCGCGGCCCGCTTGTCGTCGCGGCCGATCGCGTCGAGCTCGTAGGGGCTGCCGAAGTGCCCGTCGAAGCCGAGCGCGGCGATCGAGGTGTTCAGCCTCCGCAGGCTGTTCTGCGACCGGTTCGCGGTGTGCAGCACCACCTGCGCGCCGACCTCGCGGGCGAGCTCCACGGCCGCGCGCGCGAGCAGCGGGCGGCTCAGCGAGGAGCTGACCGGGTGGATGCCGAGATAGGACGCCTGCGCGGCGATGGCGGGCGCCACGAACTCGTCGGCGAAGACCGCCGCGCGGTCGGCCAGGACGTGGCGGGCGCCGAGCCGCGCCGCCCCGCCGGCGCTGTCGTCGTACTCGGCGTCGCCGCCCAGGCCCACCGACAGCGCGTACACCTCCAGGTCGGGGTGGCGGCTGAGCCGCCACAGCAGGTAGAAGCTGTCCAGTCCGCCGCTGAACAGCGTCACGACCCGCCCGCCGTTCCGGGCGACCGCTTCGATGTCGTCGAATTCGCGGACGCATTTCTTGGTCCACACGTCAAACCTCCGGAGCGGGACGCTCCCATGCCGTTCCGAGCCACGTCGGTAGTGAGAAACGGGACGCGGACGCGCGCCCGTGCAGATCCGGGGGGTCAGTTGACCTGGCGGTCCCTTCCCGCCCAGTGCGGCTTGCGGAGTTCGCGTTTGAGGACCTTCCCGGTGTTCGACAGCGGGAGGGCGTCGACGAACTCGTAGCCGGTGGGGGTCTTCCAGGCGATCAGCGGCTCGCAGTGCCGCCGGATGTCCTCCGCGCTCGCCGTCCGGCCGTGCTTGAGCACGATGACCGCGTGCACCTTCTCGCCCGGTTTGTCGTCGGGGACGCCGATCACCGCGACCGCGGCGACGGCGGGGTGGGACGCGACCGCCTGCTCCACCTCGGTGGAGTAGACGTTCCACCCGTCGACGTTGATCACGTCCTTGATGCGGTCGACGATGTAGAGGTAGCCGTCCTCGTCCATGTACCCGCCGTCGCCGGTGTGGAGCCAGCCGTCCCGGACGGTCCGCGCCGTCTCCTCGGGCTTGCTCAGGTAGCCGAGCATCATGGCGCCGGTGCGGACGAGGATCTCGCCGACCTCGCCGCGCGGCACCTCCGCGCCGGTCTCGTCGGCGATCCGCACCTCGGCGCCGATCGCGGGCCGCCCGGCGGACCGCAGCTTGCGGCCCGCGGCGTGGTCCTCCGGCGGCAGCAACGTGGCGAGCCCGAACTCGTTCATCCCGTACCACTGGTGGAAGGCCGCGTTGGGGAACACCTTCATCACCCGCGTCAGCAGCGCCTCGGTGATGGGCGCCGCGCCGTAGGCGATGCTCCGCATGCTGGACAGGTCCCGCTCGGCGATGTCCGGGCGGTCGACGATCTGCTGCATCGTGCCGGGCGCGAACGGCGCGTGCGTGACGCCGTGGCGCTCGATGGCGTCGAGGAGCCCGTCGACGTCGGTCGACCGGGGGACGACGGTGATCCCTCCCCACATCCCCTGGATCAGCCAGGTCACCATCATGGAGATCGAGGAGAAGTTCGACGTGATCAGGATGCGCCCGCCGGGGACGCCGTGGCACGGGACCCGCGCCGGGAGGATCAGCGCCTGGTGGACGAGCCCGGCGTGGCTGACCACGACGCCCTTGGCGCGTCCCGTCGTCCCGCTGGTGTAGACGACGCAGGCGGGGTCCTCCCCGCCCCGGCGGGCGTCCTCCACCGGCCCGGTGCCCGCGATCAGCTCCTCGAACCCGGCCATCCCGGCCGGCGGCGGCCCGTCGCCGACGTGGACGACCTCGCGCAGGTCGGGGCAGGCCGCCCTGATCTCCTCGAGACGGTCCAGGAACGCGTCGTCGATGAAGAGGATCTCGGTCCGGGACTCGGCCAGCGCGTAGATCATCTCGCGCGTGCTCCACGCGGGGTTGACCGGGTGGAACACCCCGTTCGCCCACGCCACGGCCAGGAAGAACTCGATGTAGCGGTCCGAGCCGAGGGCGAGCATCCCCACGTGTTCGCCGCTCCCCACCCCGCGCTCCCGCAGGGCGCCCGCGAGGCGGGACACCCGGTCGGCCTGTTCCCGCGCCGTACGGAACCGGTCGCCGTAGGCCGTGACCGGCTCGTCCGGGGCGAGCTGCAGCGCCCGATGGACGATGTGGGTTAGGTGCATGGTGTCCTCCGAGTAGCGAACGGGCCGGGCAGGGCCCGCCGACCGGGATCGCGCCGCCCGTCCGGGTTCACGGCGTTCACAGCGCGGTGGCGAGTTCGTCGAGGGCCGCGGTGAGCACGTCGACGCCCCGCAGGTACTCGCCGATCTCGATGTGCTCGTCGTCGGCGTGGTCCAGCGAGCTGTCGCCGGGGCCGTACGTCGCCATCGGCACGTTCCAGTGGGGTGCCACGGTGTTCATGTCGGACGTGCCGGTCTTGAGGGTCGGGCGCGGCCGTCCGCCGTGCCGCCGGATCGCCGTCGTCACCGCCCGGACGACCGGGTCGGACCGGTCGCGGCGCACGGCGGGGATGTACCGGACGACCGTGACCTCGCCGCCGTCCGCGCGCCCGCGCAGCCGCGCGGCCAGGTCCTCGACGTCGAAGCCCGGCGGGACCCGGCAGTCGATGTCGACCACGGCCTCGGTGAGGTCGCCGCGGATGCCGCGCAGGGTCGCGGCGGGCGCCCCGAACGCGCCGTGGTCGGCGCCGGGCCCGAGCTCCTCCAGCAGGCCGCGCCAGAATCCCGCCGCGACCTCGCTCGCCTTGGCCACGGGGTTGGTGGAGTGCGTCGCGGGGCGCGCCACCCGGTACTCGATGTCGATCTTGCCCTTGTAGCCCAGCACGACCCGCGACCAGCCGCTCGGTTCCCCCACGACCAGCGCATCGGGCGCCGGGACGGTGCGCGCCAGGTGCTCGCCGCCGCGCGAGAGCCGCTCCTCCTCGACCGCCCCCGCGACCCGGATCGTGCCGGGGAAGGTCGGCCGGGCGGCCGCCGCGCTGATCATCGCCGCGAGCGGCCCCTTCGCGTCCGCGGCGCCCCGGCCCACCAGCCGGTCGCCGTCGCGGCGCGCCGGCAGCGGCCGGTCGACGGTGTCGAGGTGGCTCAGCAGCATCACCACCGGGCCCCGCCCGGTGCCGATGTCGCCGATCACGTTGCCGACCTCGTCGCGGTACGCGGCCATGCCGAGGTCGTTCATCGTCTTCTCGAGGAAGCGCGCCAGCTCGTCCTCGCGGCCGGACGGCGAGGGGATGTCCAGCATGGCGTGCAGCAGGTCGACGGGCCCGATCATGTGATCTCCAGGGTCGTGCCGGCGCCGCGCAGGGCCGCGGTGACCGGACGGGGCACGCGCCCGTCGCAGACCGAGACCCGGGGGACGCCGGCGAGCAGGGCCTCGCGAGAGGCGATGAGCTTGCGGTGCATGCCGCCGCTCGCCGCGTACGGCACCGGGCCGTCGGGGGCCAGCGCGCAGCGGTCCAGGACGGTGTCCTCGTCGGCCGCGTCGCGCAGCAGGCCGGGTGCCGTGGTCAGCAGCACCAGCCGCTCGGCGCCGAGCGCGCCCGCCACCGCCGCCGCGGCCCGGTCGGCGTCCACGTTCACCGGCGCGCCGTCCTCGCCCAGCGCGGGCGGCGACACCACCGGGACGAACCCGCCGTCGAGCAGCACCCGCAGCACCCGGGTCCGCACGCCGGTGACGCGCCCGCTGTGGTCGTCCCGGACGAGCACGGTGCGGCCGTCCCGGACGGTGCGCTGCGCGGGTTTGCGCCGCGCCCGCAGCAGCCCGCCGTCGAGCCCGGTCAGCCCGACCGCCGGGACGTCCGCCGCCGCGAGGGCGCGCAGCAGCCGCGGCTTGACGCGTCCCGCGAGCGCGAGGGTGACGACGTCCAGCATGGCGGGGTCGGTGTACCGGCTGGTCACGCCGCTGGGCGACACGAGGGTGCGGGCGGGCACGCCCAGCTCCCCCGCCAGCCGGTCGGCCTCCGGGCCGCCGCCGTGCACGAGGACGACCTCGCCCGCGCGCCCGGCCAGGTCCGCGCACACCGGCTCGGGCGGCACCGCGCCGCCGCACTTCACCACGGTGACGCCCATCAGACCGGGTGCAGGCCGGGGAACCCCAGGCCCAGGGTCTCGGGCTCGCCGGCGCGGATGTTGAGGCACTGCACCGCGGCGCCCGCTCCGCCCTTCACGAGGTTGTCCAAGGCCGCGATCGCGGTGATCCGGTCGCCGTCCACCGCGAAGCCGACGTCGCAGTAGTTCGAGCCGGACAGCAGCTTCGGGTCGGGGAACCGGTGCGCGCCCGTGCGGTGGGCGACGACCCGGACGAACGGCTCGTCCGCGTAGCGTTCGCGGTAGGCGCGCCGCAGGGTCTTCTCGTCGGCCGTCCCGGTGGCGTGGCAGACGACCTGCACCCCGCGCACGGCCTCGACGCCGGTGGCGGTCATCCGGGCGTCCAGGCCGGTCAGCCGGGTCACCTCGGCCTCGTGCCGGTGCCGCACCGGGGCGAACACCCGCATCGCGCCGCTGCGCTCGGCGTGCAGGTTGGCGGCCCCGGCGAGCGCGCCCGAGCCGCTCGACCCCGTGCGCGCGTCGATCTGCACGTCCGGCCGGACCAGCCCGGCCAGCGGCAGCAGGGCGAGGGTCGCGGCGGTCGCCGCGCATCCCGGCACGCTGATCAGGTCGGCCCCGGCCAGTTCGGCCCGGTACATCTCCGGGATGCCGGGGACGAACGCGCCGAGCAGTTCGGGGGCGGCGTGCGGCACGCCGTAGTACCGCTCGTAGACCGCGGGGTCGGGGTCCCGGAAGTCCCCCGAGAGGTCGATGACCGTGCCCGCCCGCTTTCTCACCTCGGGCAGCAGCGCCATGGTGGCCCGGTGCGGCGTGGCCGTCAGCAGCACGTCGCAGGTGTCCAGGTCGTCCGGTGCCGTGAACACCAGGTCGGTCTGGCCGCGCAGGTTGGGGTGGACGGAGTCGGCGCGGCGGCCCGGGAAGCGGGTGGAGACCGCCTGCGCGACCGTCGCCCCGGGATGCCCCAGCAGCAGCCGCAGCAGTTCGCCGCCCAGGTATCCGGCGGCGCCCATGACGCCGACCCGGATCATGTCGCCTCCCCGGTTCGCGCGCCCGGCGCCGACCCGGCCGCGGCGGCGGGCTCGGCGCCGGCGCGGGACGCCGCGTCCAGCAGGTGCGCGACGATGGCGTCGGCCACGTCGACGGCGTCGCCGTGCGCTTCCTGGAACCCGTGGAACTCCACGGTGTGGTTCACCTCCAGGACGAGGGGCCCGGCGGGGCCCTCGACCAGGTCGACGCCCAGCACCCCGCCGCCGACGGCGCGGGCGGCCGCGCGCGCCGGCTCGGTGAGGTCCGGGGTGAGCGGGCAGGGGACCGACCGCGCGCCCCGGGCGGCGTTCGTCCGCCAGCCGTCCGCGTAGCGGTACGTCGCGCCGACCACCTCGTCCCCGGCCACGATCACCCGGATGTCGCGGTTCGGCTTGTCGACGAGTTCCTGCAGGTAGACGATGTGCTGCTGCGGGGTCGGCAGGGCGGCGCGGTGCTCCAGGACGGTCTCCGCCTGGTCCCGGTCGTGGACGGCCGCGACCAGCCGCCCCCAGGACCCCGCCAGCGGCTTGATCACGACCGGGAAGCCCAGCCGTTCGGCGGCGTCGGCGCCCGCCTCGGGGGCGAGCGCGACCGCGGTGCGCGGGACGGGCACCCCGGCGCGCCGCAGCAGCAGCGTGGTCCGCAGCTTGTCGCCGCAGGCGGTGATGGTGTCGGACGTGTTGACGGTCGCGACGCCGCGGGCCTCCAGCAGCAGCGACGCGTACAGGCCGCGGCTGTGGGAGATCTCCCGGTTCAGCGCCGCCGCGTACTCCGGCGCGCCGCCCGCCGCGGGCCCGCCCGGCTCGTCGGCGAGCCGGCGGGTGTCGACGTGCGCGTACGCGACCCCGCGCCGCTCCAGCGCGGCGAAGATGCGTTTCTCCTCGTAGCGGACGCGGGAGGCGAGGACGGCCACCGGCCTCACTCTCCCCAGTCCTCCTCGATCTCGGGGGCGAGTTCGAGGGTCACCGGGTCCAGGGCGACGACCTCGAGTTCGCTGGAGCAGTCCGCGCACTGGGCGATCTCGCTCATCCGGACGGGCTCGGCGAGCCGTACCGGGCCCTCACACTCGGGACAGGCAAGGGTCATCCGTACCACCTCCATGGGTTCCGCTGAACAGCTTCAGTGCCGCGGCGACGGCCGCGTCGGCCGTGATGCCGTACCGGTCGAGCAGGTGCTCCTGGTCGCCCGCGCGCTCGGCGAACGTCGCGGGCATGCCGATCCGCGCCACCCGGACGGGCGCGTGCTCGGCCAGCGTCTCGGCGACCGCGCCGCCGAGCCCGCCCGAGCGCCAGTGCTCCTCGACGGTGACGACGCCCCGGGCGCCCGCGGCGGCCTCCAGGACCGCGTCCGCGTCGAGCGGGTGCGGCGTGTGCAGGTTGAGCACGGCCGCCCGCACCCCGCGCGCCGCCAGCAGGTCCGCGGCGCGCAGCGCGGCCAGCACCGGGTGCGGCCCGCACGCCATGAGCGCCACGTCCCCGGGCGGCGGCCGCAGCCACTGGGCGCGGCCGATCTCGAACGGGGCGGCGCCGGGTCCGCCGCCGTCCAGGTCCGGGGTGGCGCCGCGGCCGAGCCGGATGTAGACGGGGCCGGGCAGCGCCAGACTCTGCCGGACCGCCTCCTCCGCCTGCCGCGCGTCGCCCGGGACGACCACGGTGAAGCCCGGCAGCATCCGCATGATGCCGAGGTCCTCGAGCGCGTGGTGGGTCGGTCCGAGGTGCCCCGCGGCCAGCCCCCCGTGGGTCGCGACGATCCGGACCGGCAGCGCGTTGTACGCGATGTCGATCTTGATGAACTCCAGCGCGCGGGTGGCGGCGAAGGTGGCCATCGTGGTGACGAACGGCATCTTCCCGCTCGCGGCGAGCCCGGCGGCCGTGCCCATCAGGTTGTGCTCGGCGATCCCGAGGTTGAGGTAGCGGCCGGGCACGGCGGCGAAGGCGTCCCGCTCGAACAGCCCGGTGTCGCTGTCGAGGCAGTAGAGCCGCTCGTCGGCGCCCATCAGCCCGGGCAGCAGGTCGCGGTACACCTCCCGCGCGGACCGCGGCCGTGCGGCCGGGCGCTCGTCCGTCCGCGTTCCCGAACGCCGGTCCGGGCCCGCTTCCGGGCGCCGGTCCGGCCGGTCTCCGCGCGCGCCGTCCGGCGTGCCCGTCCCGTCGCCGGTCACGGGGCCTCCTCCCTTCTGCGCCGGGCGCGCAGCACGGCCAGCGAGCGGTCGGCCTGGCGGCCGCTCAACTTCGCGTAGTGGCTGCGGGTCTTCGCCTCGACCGACGGGAGCCCGCGGCCCTTCACCGTGTGGGCGATGACCGCCACCGGGCGCCCGTCCCGGCGCGCCGCGCTCCCGTTCGCGCCGGACGCGCCGGACGCGCCGGGGGCGAGCACGCCGCGCAGGGCGGCGAAGTCGTGGCCGTCCACCTCCCGCACCGACCAGCCGAAGCTCCGCCAGCGGTCCGCGAGCGGCTCCAGGCCGATCGCGTCCTCGGTGGGACCGGTGATCTGCAGCCGGTTCCGGTCGATGACGGCCGTCAGGTTGCCGAGCCCGAGCGCGGCGGAGGCCATGGCCGCCTCCCACACCGAGCCCTCCTGCAGCTCGCCGTCGCCGAGGACGGCGAAGCAGCGGCGGTCCCGGTCGGCGAGCGCGAATCCGTTGGCGAGCGCGAGCCCGTGGCCGAGGGAGCCGGTGGGCATCTCCACCCCCGGGACGGCGCGGACCGGATGGCCCATGAGCCTGCTGCCCGGCCGGGCGTACTCCGCCAGCTCCCCGACCGGGAAGAAGCCGCGCTCGGCCAGCACGCCGTACAGGCAGATGGCGCCGTGCCCCTTGCCGAGGACGAGGATGTCGCGGTCCGCGGCGGCGGGGCGGCGCGGGTCGATCCGCATGACGTCGAAGTAGAGGACGGTGAGGATCTCCACCAGCGACATCGACCCGCCGAGGTGGCCGCCCTCCGGCCCGCCGCACATGCCCACGATGTGCTCGCGGACCCGGTGGGCCGTCGCCGCGAGGTCCGCCCGCGCCGGCGCGCCCATCAGGCCCGGCCCGGCAGCGCGGCCAGCACGAAGTGCCCCGGCAGGTGCACGGCGAGTCCCTCGCGGATCTCGGCGACCAGCGCGCCGCCGTCCAGCCGGATCACCGACGAGCGGCGGTCCAGCAGCGTCGCGGCGGCGGTGAAGTCGCCGACGAGCGCCGTCCCCGGGGGCACCATGCGGGTGCGGCTGACCTTGACGCCCTGGGCGGCCAGCCGTTCGAGGAACGCGCCGTCCTCGACCAGCGGCCACCAGTCGTCCGGGTGCAGGACGATCCCGTCGGCGGACCCGCCGTACCACTCGCACAGCGCCGCCGTCGCCAGCAGCGCGCGGGCGGCCGACCCGCGGTCCTCCGGCGCGGACGGGCGGTGCCGCAGCCCCGGGGTCCGCAGCAGGCCGCGGATCGGACCGTTCCCGTTGAGCAGCACGTCGTTCTCCGCCGTGCCGAGCCGCACGAGCAGGCGGTAGTCGACGAACGCGGCCAGCGCCGCCGGGTCGGCGAGGATCTCCGCCGGCACCGGGACGGACGCGCTGACCGTCTGCGTCCGCACCGTCGCCGCGCCCACCTCGAACTCCCACTCGGGGGCGGCGTCGTCCGGCTTGGTGTTCTCGGCCCGCTCGGTGAAGACGACGGTCTCGTCGGCGTCCACGACGGCCTTGCGGAGCAGGTGCCGGACGGTGAAGCGGGGCCGGCGCTTCGCGGGCGGGAACAGGTCGCTGATGGACGCGCGCAGCTCGACCCGCGCGCCGGGCCCGTGCCGGGCGTGGGCGAGGGCGAACTCCTCCCCCGGGCTGCGCCGCGTCAGTGCGGGATCGTCCAGCAGCATGTGCACGTCCGACATGGATCACATCCCCAGGGAGCGGCCGCCGTCGACGACCTGGACGGTTCCGGTGACGAAGCTCGCGCGGGCGCTCAGCAGGAACGTTCCCACGGCCGCGACCTCCTCGGGCCGGGCCACCCGGCCGAGCGGGATGCCCGCCTCCGCGGCGACGCGGGCGGTCTCCGCCTCGGCGTCGCCGGTCAGGTCGGCGAGCAGGGCGTCCGTCGCGGTGTAGCCGGGGGCGAGCACGTTCACGGTGACGTCCCCGGGGCCCAGCTCGTGGACCAGCGTCTTGGCGTAGCCGATCAGTCCCGGCCGGACGATGCCCGACAGCGCGAACTTCGGGATGATCTCGCGGACCGTCTCGCTGGTGATCATCAGGATCCGCCCCCAGCCGGCCCGGCGCAGGTGCGGCAGCGCGGCCTGGACGAACGCGATGTGCCCGACCATGCCCAGTTCGAGCGCCGAGCGGTAGTCGTCGGGGCCGAACGCGCTCGTCGGCCCGGCGGGCGGCCCGCCGGCGTTGGCGACCGCGATGTGCACCGCGCCGTGCTCGGCGGCGGTGTCGTCGATCCAGGCGCGCGTCGCGTCGGTGTCGCGCACGTCCAGCGCGCGGGTGCCGACCTCGGCGCCCAGCTCGGCGCGGATCTCGTCGCGGGCCTTGGCCAGCCGGCCCGGGTCGCGGCCCGCGATCGACACCGCGGCGCCTTCGCGGACCAGGTCGCGGGCGAGCGCGAGGCCGATGCCCGCGGACCCGCCGGCGACCAGGGCCACCTTTCCGTTCAGTCCCAGGTCCACGTCGTCCCCTTCGGGTAGCCGTACCGGTGGAGCAGCGGAAGCGAGAGAAGGGTGGTGGCGGCGCGCCGCGGGCCGGGCATCGCGGTCCGCCACCGGCGGTCCTCCTCGATGGCGGTCCGGCCCCGCCCGAAGCGGTTCGGGTTGCCGGTGACCGTGTGGTTGCCGCCGAGTTCGACGGTCCCGTCGGCGCCGACGGGGTTGGGGCCGCCGTGCCCGAGCAGGTCCAGGACGGCGTCCACCGCGGCGCGCGGGCTCCCGGCCACGGCCTCGTACAGCATGTGCAGCGAGTCCTCCCGGTGCGCCCGGCCGACGGCCTCGGCGGCGAGGTTGAATCCGGTCCAGTGCAGCGTGCTGTCCAGCAGGGAGCGCTGCCCGGTGTAGTCCTTGTTCCGCGCCCATGACCAGGCGGCGGCGCGCGGATCGCGGATGAGGTGGACGTAGCGGCCCTCGATGCCCGGCATCCGGGACAGCAGCGCGGCGTCGGAGGCGTACTTGGAGCCGTCGACGATCACTTCCGCGCCGGAGACGCGCGCGATGGCGCGGTAGGTCGCGGCGAGCGTCTCGGGCCAGCCGTTGCGCGGCGGGGCCCGCAGCACGCGCCAGGTGTGCCGGGTGCGGTACTGCTCCTGCCAGGCGACCACTTCGGCCGCGTGCCTTTCGAGGGAGAGCCCGGCCGGCCTGACTTCTTCCAAAACCTCGGACCAGAAGGGGCACTTGCGGTGATTCTCGCCGCAGCCGCACCGCGCGTTACTACCGGTACCGAGCACTCCATTACGCCAGAGGAATCGCAACTCGCCCACATGGACGATACCTGGAACCTCGGCCAGAACATTACCCAGCATGGTGCTGCCGTTACGGCACCAACCGGTGATGTAAAGCACTTTCACTGACGATCACAACCCTCCGAGCGGGACGGGTCCGCGTCGACCTCGAACATGGAAACATGATCTTGCACGAAGGGGAATTATCAAGATAGGAGCATGATTGGCTCCGTTTGTTGTGATGTTGTGCCATAAAGGGGCGGGCGGGCGGCCGCGGTGTCAGGCGCTCCAGGAGGGGCGGGCGACGATCTCGACGGCGGCGCACGACCAGGCGAATCCGGCGCCGATGCCGACCAGCAGGACCCGGTCCCCCGGCGCCGCGCGTCCGGTCTCCACCAGGTGCGTCAGGCCGGTGAGCTGGTCCGCGGCCCCGACGTGCCCGGTGCGGCGGCCCCAGTCCCACGCGGTGCGGTCGAGGTCCAGCCCGAGCGGTTCCGCGTACTTCGTCCGGAGGACGTGCTCGCCGACGTTGGGGAAGACGTACCGGTCGATGTCGCCGGGCTTCAGACCGGCCTCGTCCAGCGTTCCGCCGACGGCGTCGGCGAGGCCGGACGCGATCCGCTCCCCCACCGAGCCGCCGGGCCGGTCCGCGGCGCCCCCGGCGAACGCCGCCCGGCGGTCCCGCACGTCCACCGGGCGGCCCGGCGCCGCGGCGAACGGCTCGGCGCCCCGGTACATGCCCTCCAGCCCGGTGTCCACCACGGTCGAGACGGCCAGCAGCCGCGCGAACCCGGTCCGGCCGATGACCGCCGCGGCCGCGCCGTCGCCGTACACGATGCCGCGCACGTCGCCGCGCCAGCGGTCGAAGCCGGGGTCGGCGTAGCGGTCGGCGGTCGTGACCAGGGCGGCGCCGCGGGAGGCGTCGGCGGCGAGGTAGGAGGCGGCCAGTTCCACCGCGCCCAGCGCGCCCGCGCACATCTGCTGGACGTCCAGCGCGGGCGCCCGGCGGCCCGCGTCGCCCAGGACCTCGCGGTGCACGTACGCGGCGGCGGGCCAGTAGTCGATCCCCTGGAACCACGCCGAGGCGTGCAGGAGGAGGGACACGCCGGACGCCGGCGTCCCGGACCGGGCGAGCGCCAGCCGCCCCGCTGCGGCGGCCATCTCGGGCGGGGCCTCCCCGTCGGCGACCGTGACGGAGGCGTACCCGTCCGCCCGCCGGTCCTCCGGGTCGTACCGGCCCTCGCCGACCGCCGTGTCGACGTCCACGGCGGGCGGCAGCCGGTACGCGAGCCCGGAAAGGAACAGATCACCGCAACGCATTCGAACCTCCGAGGGTGGTGACGGTAGAAGATTTAGACGTTATGTTGATCTCCGGCGCCGCATTAACCGTTTCCCGCATCGGCAGGAGGCCGCGGTGGGCGACAGCACTCTCCCGAGTTATCGTGACCCGATCCGCAACGGCCGGTCCGGGAGACGCGCCCCTCCGGCGGATCCAATTCCATGCGGCCCGGACCGCAGTTATCGAAGCGCACGAAACCGATCGCGAAACGTTTCCGGAAGGACGAACGGGCGGCGGCCGTTTCCGGCTTCGGCCGCACGCGCCCGCCGGAGCAGAACGGGAGTGCAGACATGACCACGACCTCCGCGAGCCACCGCGAGCGCGGCTGGTGGCGGGACGAGACGTTCCTCGACGACCTCCGGCGGCACGCGCGCGACACCCCCCGCAAGACGGCGGTGATCGCCCGGCGGCAGTCCGACGGGCGGACGCACCGGCTCGACTACGAGCGGCTCGCCGCGATGGCCGACCGGTGCGCGAGCGCGCTGGTGGAGCTCGGGCTGCGGCCCGGAGACGTGTTCGCCGCCCAGCTCACCGACAGGTGGGAGCTCGCCGCGCTCACGCTCGGGTGCATCCGGGCCGGGGTCGTGTACTGCCCGCTGATGAAGACGTACCGGCGCCGCGAGCTCGACGTCATGCTGCGCGTCACCGAGGCGCGGGTCCTCGTCACCATGGCCGAGGACAACGGCGACCGGCTGGGCGAGCTGGGCGCCGAGTTCGCCGCGGAGCTGCCGTCCCTGGAACGCGTGTTCGTCGCGGACGGCCCCGGACCGGAGGGCACCGGCGAGTTCGAGTCGTTCTTCTTCGGCACCGCCTGGGAGGAGCGGCACGGCCACCTGCTCGACGAGCGGGAGCTCGGCCCCGACGACCCGTACCTCGTCCTGTTCACCTCCGGCACGACCAGCGACCCCAAGGGCGTCCTGCACAGCCAGAACACCCTGTACGCCGCCGTCCGCGGCGAGGCGGAGACGTTCGGGCTCGACGAGACGCTCGTCATGTACACCACCGCGCTGTACACGCACTACACCGGCGTCGTGCAGGGCATGCTGATGCCGCTGGCGCTCGGCGGCACCATGGCGTTCCAGGACGCCAAGGACCCCGCCGACGCCCTCGACTTCATGGCCGCCCACGGGGTCGCGTTCTTCTACTGCGCGCCCTTCTACCTGCTGAGCCTGATCAAGGAGCAGCGGGCCGCGCCGCGCGCCCTGCCGGCGCTGACCTGGCTGGTGAGCGGGTCGGCGCCGATCCCGCCGTACTTCATCGACGAGACCAGGAGCGTCTTCGGGCTCCGGCTGTACTCGCTGTGGGGGATGACGGAGAACGGGCCCGTGACGATCACCCGCCCGGACGACCCGGAGGACTGGGCCGCGCACAGCGACGGCAGCCCCATCGCGGACATGCGGCTGCGCATCGACCCGGTGTCGGACCGGAGCGGGGGCGAGGGCGTGCTGTGGGTGAAGGGGCCGACGCAGTGCCTCGGCTACTACCGGCGGGACGAGCTGTACGCGGCCGACCTCGACGAGGACGGCTGGTTCGACACCGGCGACCTGGCGCGGCCCGACGGCCGCGGCGGCATCCGGATCACCGGCCGCGCCAAGGACATGATCCTGCGCAACGCGAACATCGCGCCGGTCACCGACCTGGAGTCGATCATCGGCCGGCATCCCGGCGTGCGGGACGTCGCGGTCATCGGCCTGCCCGACGAGCACGAGGACGAGACGATCTGCGCGGTGGTCGCGCCCGCGCCGGCGGCCCCGCCGGTGACGCTCGACGAGCTGCACCGCGCGCTGGACGGGGCCGGCATGACCAAGGCGTACTGGCCGCGCCGGCTGGAGCTCGTCGAGAGCTTCCCGACGACCGCGACGGGCAAGATCCGCAAGGAGGAGCTGCGGCGGCGCTACGGGCGGACAGGCCACCGCCCCGGCTGACGTGCGCCGGGGCCCGCGCCCCGCCCGGCGGCGGCCGGGCCCCGTCACGCCACGACCCGGACCCGGGAGAGCCACCGGTCGAGCTCGAGCAGGTACGACAGCCCGATGGCGGACGTCCGCGCGGTGATCGGGCCGGGCAGCGCGTCCAGCCCGGAGGTGACCGCCGCGCGGACCTTCTCCCGGTCCAACACGTCGAACAGGGGCGCGTTCGGGTCGCCGGCCCGCTCCAGGACGAGGCCCTTCAGCGTCTCGACGTACCCGGGGTCCCGGCTGGCCGGGTAGGCGCTCTTGGGGCGGTCGACGATCTCTTCCGGCAGGAGGTCCGCGCACGCCCGGCGCAGCAGCGCCTTCTCCATCCCCCCGCCCTCCGCGCCCCGGCCGGTCTTGAGGTCCGCGGGGACGTTGAACAGGTACTCGGCGAGCCGGTGGTCGGCGAACGGCACCCGCACCTCGAGCCCGACGGCCATGCTCATCCGGTCCTTGCGGTCGAGCAGCGCGCCCAGCCACCGGGTGAGGCCGAGGTGGAAGACCTCCCGCCGCCGACGCGCGCCGGGGTCCTCGCCCGCGAGGCGCGGCACCTCCGCCAGCGCGTCCCGGTAGCGGTCGGCCTCGTACTCCTCCGGCCGGATCGCGCGCCGCACCTCCTCGCGGAGGAGCACCTCCGGCTGGCGGCGCCCGTACATCCAGGGGAACGACGTGTGCCCGACGTACCGCTCGTCCGTCTGCCAGGTGTAGCCCCCGAACATCTCGTCGGCGGACTCCCCCGACAGCGCCACCGTGCAGTCCTCCCGGACCCCGCGGAACAGGTGGTGCATGGAGATGTCGAGGTCCCCCCAGCCGGGGAGGTCGCGGGCGCGCAGGCCGAGTTCGATGTCCTCGACGAGGCCGTCCGTGCCGACCTGGACGACCGAGTGCTTGATGCCGAGCCGCTCGGCGACCAGCTGCGCGTACGGCTCGTCCGGGCTCGGCCGCCACAGGTCGCTGCCCGGCCGGGCGGGCGCCGGGACGCTCACGGAGTAGCTGGTGAGCTCCCCCGCGAACCGCCCCGCGGCCAGGGCGGTGATGGCGCTGGAGTCGATCCCTCCGGACAGCAGCGTGCCGACCGGCACGTCCGCGACGATCTGGCGTTCGACGATGTCCTCCAGCAGGGAGCGGACCTCCTCCGTCGTCGCGCGGAAGTCCCCGGTGTGGGGCCGGGCCTCCACCTGCCAGTACCGGCGCTCGCGGACCCCGGACGCGTCGGCGACGACGAGGCGGCCCGGCTTCACTTCCCGCATCCCGCGGTAGACGGCGTGCCCGGGCGTCCTCGCGCGCGGGACGGCGAGCAGCTCGGCGAGTCCCTCGAGGTCCACCTCGGCGTTCATCTCCGGATGGGCGAGCAGCGCCTTGGGCTCGGAGCCGAAGACGATCCCGCCGCCGAGCCGGGCGTAGTAGAGCGGCTTGATGCCGAGCCGGTCCCGCACCAGGAGGAGCCGCTGCTCCCGCTCGTCCCAGATGGCGAACGCGTACATCCCGTTGAGCCGCGCGACGAGGTCCTCGCCCCACTCCAGGTAGGCCGCCAGCAGCACCTCCGTGTCCGAGCGCGTGCCGAACGACCGGCCCGCCGCGCGCAGCTCCGCGCGCAGCTCAGCGAAGTTGTAGATCTCGCCGCTGAAGGTGATGACGACCGGGCGGCCGTCCGGCCCGGGCCGCAGCATCGGCTGCCGCCCGCCCTCGATGTCGATCACGGCGAGCCGCCGGTGCCCCAGCGCGGCGTGCCGCGACAGCCACGTGCCCTCGTCGTCCGGCCCCCGCGGCGCCTGCGTCCGCGTCATCGCGGTGATGACGGGGCCGCGGTCCCGCAGGTCCAGCGTCCAGTCGACCCATCCGGTGATGCCGCACACGAGCGCTCCCTCAGTCGTCTTCTAGTGGTGCACGCAGGTCAGGCGGACAGAAGGCGGCCGCGCGCGAACGCGAAGAGGTCGGCGAGGCCCGCGTTCACGAACGCCCAGTCGTGGCCCCCGGGCCGCTCCCGGTAGCGGTGGGGCACGGAGTGCTCGGCGAGCGCGTCCCGCATCCGCCGGTTCATGGCGATCATCCGGGGGTAGTCGTCCAGGCCGACGTCGAGATGCATTTCGATCGGGTACTTCTCGTCCCGGTCGCGGAGCGCGCGGTACGGGTCGTACTCGCGCCGGACCGCGCTGCCGACCGGGCCCCAGACGCGCTCGTGGTCCCGCGTGGTGGGGATCGCCAGCCGCCGCTCCTCCCGCAGCCGGCGGTACGGGTCGCCCTCCCGCAAGGGGGCCTCGAAGGCGCCGGCGCTGCTGCACACGACCGAGAACACGTCGCCGTGCCGGAGCGCCTGGAAGAGGGCCGCGGCCCCGCCCATGGAGAACCCCCCGATGCCCCTCCCCTCGCGGGACGCCGCCGTGTTGTACCCGCCGTCGACGCGGCCGACGACCTCGCGGACGAGGTGGTCCTCGTAGCGCCTGCCGCGCGCGTCGTTGATGAACCAGGAGCGGCCGGACTCCGGCAGCACCACGATCAGCCCGGTCGCCTCCACGACCGCCGGCAGGTCCGCGCACCGCAGCCAGGTGCCGCGGTTGCCGCCGAACCCGTGCAGCAGGTAAAGCACCGGGAAGGCGGGGCCGACCGGCGAGTACGTCGACGGCAGGACGACGTTCACCGACTTCTCCCGGCCGATCGACGCGCTCCGCCAGGTCTCCGTCACGACCTTCATCGCACGTCCGCCCGCGAGGCCAGCCGCCTCCGGTCGATCTTCCCCGTGCCGGTGACCGGGAGCTCCGCCGCGGCGTGGAAACGCTCCGGGACCATGTAGCGCGGGATCTCGGCCAGGCAGTGCCGGCGCAGGCCGGGGACGTCGAGGGGCCGCCCGTCCGGCACGACGTGCGCTTCGAGGACCCGCTCCCCGGAGCCGTCGTCGACGGCGACGCACGCCGCCTCCCGGACGTTGTCGGCGGCCGCCAGGACCGCCTCGACCTCGCCGATCTCGACACGGTGTCCGCGGATCTTCACCATGTCGTCCTCGCGACCGCAGAACTCGTAGTTCAGCTCGTCGTCGACCCGCACCAGGTCGCCGGTCCGGTAGGCGGCCGGCGGCGCGGCGCCGTCCCGCGGCGGCCGGAGCGTCTTCGCCGCGGTGAGGTCGTCGTCCCGCCAGTAGCCGAGCATCACCGAGTCCCCGGCGACGCAGAGTTCGCCGAACGCTCCCGGCTCGTGCTCCAGCGGGCGCCCGTCCCCGTCGACCACGAACGTCGTCGCGTACGGGCAGGCCCGTCCGATGGGCACGGGCCGGACGCGTCCTTCCGCGACGTCCCGCTCGCGGACGCGGTGGTAGACGCAGACGTTCGTCTCGGTCGGGCCGTAGAGGTTGCAGAGGTCGGCGCCGGGGAGGAGCGCGCGCAGCTCCCGGAGCCGGGCGACCGGGAACGCCTCCCCCGCGAACAGGACGGTCCGCAGGGACGACCCGGCCAGCAGCCCGCGGTTCTTCGCGGCCAGCATCCGGGTGAGCGCGCCCGGCACGGAGTACCACACGGTGACGCGCCGCTCGGCGACGAGCCGGTTGAGGGCGCCGCCGAGGCCGGCGTGGCTCTCCGGCACCAGGACCGTGCAGCCGCCGGCCAGGCACGTCGCGAACAGGTCGAGGACCGACAGGTCGAAGTGGAAGGGCGCGTGGCCGGCGACGCGGTCGTCCGGTCCCAGCCCGAACTCGCCGACCGCCCACTCCACGAACGCCCCGGCGTTGCCGTGGGAGAGCACGACGCCCTTGGGGACGCCCTTCGACCCCGACGTGTGCAGGATGAAGGCCGGGCTGCCGGGACCGGTGCCCGGCCCGTCCGCGTCGTCCGCCGGAGCCGCGGCGAGCGCCCGCTCCCAGGCGATCACGGACGCGTCCGGCGCCGCGCCCACGCAGACGATCGGGCAGGACGAGTTCTCGAGCAGCCACCCGACGCGGTCGTCCTGGGCGATCACGCACGCGACCTCGCAGTGCGCCAGGATGCGGCCGGCCCTCTTGTAGGGCGCGCTCGGGTCGATCGGGACGTACGCGGCACCGGCCTTCAGGACGCCGTGCACGGCGACGACCGCCTCGATCGACTTGTTGAGCCACAGGCCGACCCGGTCGCCGGCGGCGACGCCGCCGTCGCGCAGGGTGCGGGCCAGCGCCGCGCTGCGCCGGTCCAGCTCGCCGTAGGTCAGCGTCTCGCCCCGGAACTCGACCGCGGGCGCGTCCGGCCGCTCCGCGGCCCACCGGCGCAGGGGGTCGCCGAGACCGTTCACCCTTCCTCCCCGTCTCCCCCGGTGTCCGGCCAGGTGATGCCGAGCTTCCCGGAGATGATCACTCGCTGCATGTCCGACGTCCCGGATGAGATCGTCATGCCGAGGGCGTCCCGGAGGTTCCGCTCGGCGCGTCCGTCGGAGGTGTAACCGAGCGCCCCGTACACCTGCATCGCGCTCGTGAAGACCTCCGCCGCGGCCTCGCTCGCGTACAGCTTGCCGACCTCGGGGAAGATGCCCGCGTCGGGCCCGTCCAGCTCCGCCGCGGCGCGGTACAGGAGCATGCGGGCGACCTCCCAGCGGATGCGCATGTCGACGATGCGGTTGGAGACCGACTGGAAGTGCCCGATGTGCTTGCCGAACTGGCGGCGCCGCCGGCAGAAGAGCGTGCACGCGTCGATCTCGCGCCGCATCACGCCGAGCCACGGCGCCAGGAGGAGGGCCCGCTCCCAGGCCATCGACCGTGCGAAGACCGCGGCGCCCTGCCGCTCGGCGCCGAGCCTCCGGGAGGCGGGGATGCGGACGCCGTCCAGCTCGACCTCCCCCCAGCGGGCGGTGCGCAGGCCCATCTTCTCCGGCCGCTCCCGGACCGAGACGCCCTCGTCGTCACGTTCCACCAGGAAGGCGGTGACGCCGGTGAAGCCGAGTTCGGTGTCCACCGTCGCGTACACGACGAACACGTCCGCCACGGGCGCGTTGGTGACGTAGCGCTTGCGCCCGGTCAGCCGGTAGGAGCCGCCGTCGCGCTCGGCCTCGGTCGCGAGGGACATCGCGTCCGATCCGCTCTTCGGCTCGGTCATCGCGTTGGCGCCGATGAGCCGGCCGGCGGCGAGTCCGGGCAGGTACCTGCGGCGCTGGTCCTCGTCGCCGAACGTCCGGAGCGGCAGCTCCACGGCCAGGACGTGGGCGCCGATCGCCATCAGCAGCCCGTTGTCGAGGCAGCCGTGGCCGAGCCCTTCCATCGCGCTCACGTAGTCGCCGAGATCGCGTCCGGCTCCCCCGTATTCGGGGGGCAGGACCAGGCCCAGCACCCCGCGTTCGGCACATCGCGCCCAATCGTCGCGGCCGAACATTCCGGCCCGATCGCGTTCGGCCGCGTCCCCGCTCAGCTCTTCTTCGGCGAACCTGCGGAAATCGCGGTAGAGCTCCTCCCGGCCATCGTCCCTTTCGAACCGCAAGGCACTCCAATCCCCCGAGCGGGATGTCATCCGGCCGCACCGAACGCTGCCCATTGTGCATGCGCCTAGCGATCTTGAGAAGCACAACATCTGCCAAATGGGTTCGGCGCGCCACTTCGCGCCGCCTCTTGCGCGCCCCGGACGCCTGTCGTACGGTACGGACCGTCAACCGATCGACGCGGTAAACGACCCGGTCATGGGCCGCCGCCGGTTCTCCGGAGAGGACCCGGCGGGTCGGACCGGCCGAACCGGCGACTCCACCGCCGGCCCGTGACGCGCCGTTCCGCGACTGCTGGCGCACGCATATCCCCGGCGCCGATTCCTCCCCCCGCCGACTCCCGTTCGCTTCTCCTTCCGGCCGACGCCGCAGACGAGGTGCATGCCCATGGATCGTGCCAACAGAACGGACCTCGCGGCGCAGATCAAAAGCATTATGATCCGCGTTCTCGATCTGAACATCGACCCTGCGCGACTCGACGAGAAGGTCTCGCTCTACTCGCCGACCGTGGGCATGGACTCGCTCAGCCTGCTGCACACCCTCGTGGAGGTCGAGAAGGAGTTCGGCATCGAGATCGACGACGAGGACGTCATGCTCGCGGAGCTGCGCGACGTGGGCAGCCTGGTGGACATGATCAGTGGAATCGTCGACGCGGAGGGCGGCGGAGCCTGAGATGCGGGAGAATTTCGAACTCGACCGGGACCGGATTCCGACGCATTGGTACAACGTCCTCGCCGATCTCCCGTTCGACGTTCCAGCGGCGCGGCCGGCGCGACCGAGAAACGACTTGGAAACACCCCTGCAACCGCAACTCCCGCTGTCGATGTACCGCCAGAGCATCAGCCGCGAGCGTTTCATAGAAATACCCGACCCCGTTCGGGCGGAGTACCGGCGCTGGCGCCCGACTCCGTTGTTCCGCGCGGTCAGACTCGAGAAGGAACTCGACACCCCGGCGCGTATCTATGTCAAATACGAGGGCACCAGCCCTTCTGGCAGCCACAAGATAAACACCGCGCTGGCGCAGGCGTATTACTACGGCAGGTCGGGCGTCCGGGAGATGGTCACGGGAACGGGCGCGGGCCAGTGGGGCACCGCGCTCGCGATGGCCTGCCACCCGTACGGCATGGCGTGCACCGTCTTCATGGTCCGGTCCAGCTACGAGCAGAAGCCCTACCGGGGCACGCTGATGCGGCTGAACGGGGCCGAGGTCGTCCCGAGCCCCAGCACGAGGACGGAGGTCGGCAGGGCCGCCCTGCGCGCCGACCCCGACTCGCCGGGCACCCTCGGGATAGCGAACGCCGAGGCGATCGAGTACGCGAACGGCCGCAAGGAGGCGCGGTTCTCGATCGGCAGCGGCGAGAACCACGTCCTCATGCACCAGACGGTCATCGGCGAGGAGGCCCTGCTCCAGATGCGCCTGGCGGGCGAGTTCCCCGACGTCGTCATCGGGGCGATGGGAGCGGGCAGCAACTTCGCCGGGCTGACCTTCCCCTTCTACCGGGCGTCGCGGACCGAGAACCCCGGCACCCGGTTCCTCGCGGTCGAGCCCGAAGCCTGCCCCAAGATGACCCGCGGCAGCTACATGATGGACTACACCGACTACTCCGGCGTCACCCCCGCCGTGAAGATGTACACCCTCGGGCATACGTTCACGGCCTACCACATCCACGCCGGGGGGCTGCGGTACCACGGCGCCGCCCCGATCGTCAGCGCGATGTACCACGACGGCCTGGTGGAGGCGACCGCCTACCCGCAGACCCGGGTGTTCGAGAGCGGCGCCGTGTTCGCGAAGGCCGAGGGGCTCGTGCCCGCCCCCGAATCGGCCCACGCCGTCGCCGCCGCGATCGACGAGGCGGCGCGCGCCCGCGAGGAGCGGGCCGAACGCGTCATCCTCATCGGGCTGAGCGGCCACGGGCTGCTGGACCTCGGGGCCTACGAGAGCCACCTGTCCGGGGAGACCGCCGACGTCGCCCCCACCGACGAGGAGATCAAGGCGTCCCTGCGCCTCATCGAGTCGCTGTGAACCGCCCCCCGCCGAGCGATGGCGCGCGGAGCGCCTTCAGGCGCTCTCCCGACCGGCGGGGCGCCGCCGGAAGCCGACCAGCGCCGTCACGAGCATCCCCGCGGTGAAGACCGCGCCCGCGGTGAACGCGCCGCGCATGCCGGCCAGCTCGGACGTCCCGCGCGCGGCGGCGTCGTGCGTGCTGACCAGCACGGCCAGGCCCAGCGAACCGCCGGTCTGCTGCATGCTCTGCAGCAGCGCCGACGTGGCGCCGGTCTCGCCCGGCGGCACCGACGCCAGCGCCACGAACGTCGCCGCCACCGACACCAGCCCGGTGCCGGCGCCGAACAGCAGCACCGGGCCGAGGATCATCGTGAGGTAGCCGCTCGTCTGCCCCGCCTGCGTCAGCCACACCATCCCCGCCAGGCACAGCACGGCGCCCGCCGCCATGATCGGCCGCGGGCCGTACCGGGAAAGCAGCCGGGGCACCGCCCTGCTGGCGGCGATCAGCGCGATCGTCGTCGGGAGGAACCCGAACCCGGTCTCCAGCGGCCCGTACCCGAGCACCCCCTGGACGTACAGGGTGAGGAAGAACAGCATGCCGCTCATGGCGGCGGTCAGCAGCAGCCGCATGATGAGCGCGCCCACCCGGTCCCGGTCGCGGAACAGCCGCAGCGGCATGATCGGCTGCCGGGCGCGGGCCTCGATCACCGGGAACAGCGCGAGCAGCAGCACGGCGACGCCGAAGGCGCCCGGCGTCCAGCCCGCGGACCAGCCGCCCTCGGCGGCGCGGATGAAGCCGTACACCAGGAGCGTCGACCCGGCGGTGCAGGCGAACGCGCCGGCCAGGTCGAAGCGGCCCTCCCGGCGCGGGGACTCGCGGATGGCGCGCGGTGTGAGCAGCACGATGGCGGCCCCGACCGGGACGTTGACGAACAGGACCGCCCGCCACGACGCCCAGGCCGTCAGCACCCCGCCGAGGACGAGCCCGACCACCATGCCCGCGCTCCCGACGATCGCGGACACGGCCAGCGCCCGGCTCCTGCGCGGCCCGTCCTCGAACGTCGTGGCGATGAGCGCGAGCGCCCCGGGCCCGGCGAGGGCGGCGCCGACGCCCTGCGCCGCCCGCGCGGCCAGCAGCCACCCCGGCGCGGCGGCGAGCCCGCCGACCAGGGACGCGACCGTGAACAGGCCGACGCCCGCCATGAACACCCGGCGGTGGCCGAGCAGGTCGCCCGCCCGTCCCCCGAGCAGCAGCAGCCCGCCGAACGCGAGGGTGTAGGCGTTCACCACCCAGGACAGCCCCGCGTCGCCGAACCCCAGGCCGCTCCGGATGCTCGGCAGCGCCACGTTCACGATCGAGGCGTCCACCACGAGCGTGAGCTGGCAGGTGGCCAGGATCGCGAGCGCGAGGCGCCCGCCGGCCGGGCCGCCGCCGCGCCCCTCAGCGGCGGGCGCGGGGCGTCCGCGCCCCTGCTTCCACGTCCGGGCGCGCGGGACGAGACGCGTCATCGCGGGTGCCCGCCGATCGGGCGTGCGGCGGGGGGCGCGACAGGACTGTCAGGGAGCATGGGTCCTCACGGCGAAGCTGGCGGGGCCGCCACAGGCGGTTCTAGGCGGAAGCTAACCGACTCGGGAGCCACCGGCAATGCCCACAGCCCCACCGGTCCCTCCGGTGTATCGGCGGCGCGCCGCGTCCGCCTCGCGAACGCGGCGCGCCCCGCCCCTCGTGCCGGGGGCCGTCCCGGCACCGGGCGGAGGGGCGGCGGGCGCCGCCCCTCCCCGGTCAGCCGCCGAAGTCGGACCGGTGATCCGCGACCCACCGGGCGTAGGGACGCGCGGGGTGCCCGGTGATCTGTTCGACGACGTCGTTGACCGGTGCGGGCTGGCCGACCGCACGCGCCATGAGACCGAACAGGGCCGCCAGGAACTCGGGGTCCATGAACCGGCCCATCTCCCGCAGGACGGGTTCCGGGTCGACGTCCTCGACGGTGAGCGGGCGCTCCAGCGCCTCGCCGAGGATGCGCACCTGCGCCGCCTGGGTCAGCGACTCGGGCCCGGTCAGGTCGTAAACCCGCCCCGCGTGCCCGCCGCCGACGAGAATTCGTGCGGCCACCTCGGCGACGTCCCGTTCGTGCACGGCACTGAAAGCGGCCTTCGTGTAGGGCGCACGAACGACGTCACCGCCCTGGAGTTGCATCGCGAACGTCAGCGAGTTGATGGCGGGGAACAGCAGCCGGAGGAACGTCCACTCCATCCCGGACGCCTCGACGGCCCGCTCCACGTCGCGGTGGTACCGGGCGATCGCGTCCGGCTGCCGCTCGGCGCCCGGGACGACCGCCCCGGAGGACAGCAGCACGAGCCGCCGTACCCCGGCCCGCTCCGCGGCCGCCACCAGCGGAGCGAGGTCCATGCCGTACTGCGGAACCAGGAAGACGGCCTCGACTCCGGCCAGCACCGCCGGCAGTGTCTCGGGCTTGGTCAGGTCGCCCTGGACCACGTCGGCCTGCGCCGGCAGGCCGGCCCGCTCCGGCGCGCGGGTCAGCGCCCGGACGGGCGCGCCCGCGGCGACCAGTTCCTCCACGGTCTGGCGTCCGAAATGGGCGGTGGCACCGATGACGAGATACACGAGGGCTCCTTTTCGTTGCGGGGAAACGGGAGGGATGAGGAAACGGGGGACGCGAACGGGCGGCGGCAGGTCAGCGGACCTTGCGGAAGAACTCCCGGAGGTCCTGGACGAGCAGGTCCGGCGCGTCGTGCGCGGCGAAGTGGCCGCCCCGGTCGTAGGCGTTCCAGGAGACGATGTTCGCGTGGTCGCGCTCGGCGAACGTCCGGATCGACTGGTAGTCCCAGGCGAGGTTCGCCAGCCCGAGGGGCACGGTGGTCGGCTCCGGCACCGCGGTGCCCCGGCCGTTCGACTTCTGCCGGGCGGGGGCGGTCGTCGCGTCCTCGTAGTAGAACCGCGCGGCCGAGGCGGCGGTGTTGGTCAGCCAGTAGAGCATGACGTTGGTGAGCACGTAGTCCGGGTCGAGCGAGGGGCCGAGAAGTTGGGCGTGCCAGCCCAGCAGGCCGGCGGGCGAGTCCGCCAGGGCGTGCGCGAGGTTCTGCGGCTCGGTGGACTGGAGCTTGTCGTACGCGCCCCGGTTCTCGGTGAACCACTCGGCGAAGGCGAGCTTGCCGCGCTCCTCCTCGCCGAGCCCGTCCAGCTCGGCGGGGTCGCCCGAGGGGAACGAGAAGACCTGCGTGACGTGGACGCCGCAGACGTGCTCGGGATCGGCCCGGCCCACCTCGGGGGAGATCAGCGATCCGCCGTCGTTGCCGGCCGCGCCGTACCGGTCGTACCCGAGCCGGCGCATCAGCTCGGCCCAGGCGCGCGCCACCCGGTACCGGTCCCAGCCGCGCTCCCGGGTCGGCCCGGAGAGCGGGAAGCCCGGCACCGACGGGACGACCAGGTGGAACGCGTCCGCCGGGTCGCCGCCGTGGGCCCGCGGGTCGGTGAGCGGGCCGATCACGTCGAGCCATTCGACGACCGACGTCGGCCAGCCGTGGGTCAGGATCAGCGGCGTGGCGTCCGGCTCCGGCGAGCGCACGTGCAGGAAGTGGACGTTCTGGCCGTCGATCTCAGTGGTGAACTGCGGGTGCGCGTTCAGCTTCGCCTCCCAGGCGCGCCAGTCGTATCCGGTGCGCCACCGCTCGACGAGCTCCCTGACGTAGCCCACCGGGACGCCGTACTCCCAGCCGGGCGGTACCGGGCCGGACGCCGCGGCCTCGCCGGCGGGCGGCTCCCCGGCCCACCGGGTCCGGGCCAGCCGCTGCCGGAGGTCGTCGAGCTCGGCCTCGGGAATCTCGATTCGGAAGGGGGCGATCGCGCCTTCGTTCGTCATGCCCCTAACGTAGGGAGCAATTAGGCAAGGTCCGTTCCTAATGGCGAGGCAGGCTCCGAAGAATGTTGGAAACCTCGGCGCGGCTGCTGCGCCTGCTCTCCCTCCTGCAGACCCCCCGCGACTGGACCGGCGCCGAATTGGCCGAGCGGCTGTCGGTCAGCACCCGGACCGTCCGCAACGACGTGGAACGGCTGCGGAACCTCGGCTACCCGGTGCACGGCACTCGCGGCTCGGTGGGCGGGTACCGGCTCGGCGCCGGTGCCGCGCTGCCGCCGCTCCTCCTCGAGGACGACGAGGCGGTCGCGGTGGCGATCGGGCTCCGCACCGCCGCCGGCGGCACGATCACCGGGGTCGAGGAGACCTCGCTGCGCGCGCTGGCGAAGCTGGAGCAGGTCCTGCCGGCCCGGCTCCGGCGCCGCGTCGGCGCCCTCCAGCGGTATGCCGTCGCGGTACCCCGGGACGACCCGGGCCCGCGGGTGGACGCGGACACGCTGAGCACCCTCGCCGCCGCCTGCCGCGACCACGAGCGTCTGCGGTTCGACTACCGGGGCCACGACGGCTCCGCGACCCGGCGCGAGGCGGAGCCGTACCGGCTCGTCAACTGGGGGCGCCGGTGGTACCTCGTCGCGTTCGACGTCGACCGGGCCGGCTGGCGGACGTTCCGGGTGGACAGGCTCCGCCCGCGCACCCCGGCGGGCCCCCGGTTCGCTCCCCGCGAGCTCCCCGAGGAGGCCGTCGACCAGGTGCGCCGGGGCGTGTCCTCGGCCTCCTGGCGGTACCGGGCGCGGGTCGTCGTGCACGCGCCGGCCGAACGGGTCGCCGAGCGGATCAACGCCGCCGTCGGGGCGGTCACTCCGGTCGACGACACCCGCTGCCTGCTGGACACCGGCGCGGACGGCGTCGAGGCGCTCGCCGTCCACCTCGGCCTGCTCGGCTTCGACTTCACCGTGACGGAACCCGCTGAGCTCGTCGAACACGTGCGCGCACTCGCCGATCGCTACCGCCGCGCCGTCGAGCCCGGGCGGGAGGAGAGTTAACGGGCACTCTTGCGGGCCGGCGCCTCCGTGTCCGTCGACGAGCCGCGCCGCCGCGGGCGGTCGGGCTGGATGCGCAGGGCGGTGATCACGGTGGCGAGCATGTCGTAGTGGCCGGCGAGCATGCACAGCTCGACGCACTCCGGCTCGGTCAGGTGCTCGCGCAGCCGGGCCCAGGCGTCGTCGTCGATGTCGCGGTCCCGCTGCAGGCGGTCCACGGCGGTCAGGATCGCCAGGTCGCGGCCCGTCCAGCCGCCGTCGCGGGGACCGGCCGTGATCCGTTCGAGGTCGCCGGCCGTGAGGCCGGCGCGGCGGGCGAGCCGGGAGTGGTGCCGGAACTCGTAGTCGCAGCCGCGGAGGTGCGCCACGCGCAGGATCACCATCTCGCCCTCCCGCCGCGGCAGGCCGCCGGCCGGCATCAGCCGGGCGGCGAAGTGCAGCCAGCCCCGGAACAGCTTCCGGCGGCGCCCCAGCGTGAGGAAGAGGTTCGGCGGCGTCGTGCCCGCGACCCGCGCCGTGCCGCGGCTCACGAGCCAGGCCAGCGGCCCGACCTGCCGCAGGCCGCCGGGCGCGACGCGCGGCCGCCCGGCGGGCGACGGCTCAGCCACGGCGCGCCGCCCGCCGCACGGCCCGGACGAACGCCCGGTTCATCGCGTGCATGGCCGCCTCGTACAGCGGCGGGCACAGGCGCTGGGCCAGGTGCCCGATCCGCACGTCGGCCGAGGTGTAGACCATGTACCGATCGCGTTCGACGCCGCGCAGGACGGCCCGCGCCGCACGGTCCGGGGACACCGCGTGCCGGGCGAACAGGCGGGTCATCCGGCGCGCCGTCGGCGTCTCGCGGTCGATGCCGACCAGCTCGACGCTCCGGACGAGCGGGGTGGCGACCGCGCCGGGGCAGACGAGGCTCACGCCGATGCGGTGGCGGCGCAGGTCGAAGCGGAGCACCTCGCTGACGCCGCGCAGCCCGAACTTGCTCGCGCTGTAGGCGGCGTGCCAGGGCAGGCCGAACAGTCCCGCGGCCGAGGACACGTTGACGAGGTGCCCGCCGCGTCCCGCCGCGATCATCGGCGGCACGAACGCCTCGATGACGTGGATCGGCCCCATCAGGTTGATGTCGACCGTGCGGCGCCAGTGCCGGTGGTCGAGCCGGTCGACGGCCCCCCAGACCGAGACGCCCGCGACGTTCATCACCACGTCGACGCCGCCGGTGGCGGCGAGCGCCCGCTCGGCCAGCCGTCCTACCGCGTCCCGGTCCGCCACGTCGGCGGCCTCACTGAACCGGACGGTGCCGCCCGCGTCCCGCACCTCGTCGGCCGTGCGCCGCAGGCCGGCGTCGTCCAGGTCGGTCAGCACCAGCTCGGCGCCGCGGGCCGCGGCGGCCAGCGCCATGCTCCGGCCGAGGCCGCCGGCGGCACCGGTGATGAGGCACGTCCGGCCCTCCAGATTCGTCATGGCCGGGACGGTAACATTTATAAACAGTGATGGCTATATATCGGGGTCCTCGTCGAGCGACCGCGCCAGCCCGCGCAGGAGGGCGCCGAGCGGAGCGCGGAGCCCGGGCAGGGCCGCGAAGTCGTCCCGGATGATCCGGGCGGTGGCCATCGAGACGACGGCTCCGAGCAGCGCCTCGCAGGTCAGCCGCCCCTGCGGCGAGCGGGCGCCCACGTGGTCGGCCAGTGCGTCGACGACCGAGCGCTGCCGGTCGATCCGGCGGCGCAGGAACTCCGGCCCCGCGGCGTACGCCTCGACGAGGAAGAGCCGGGCCAGGACGGGCTCGGCGGCGAGCGCGTCCAGGTAGGCGCCGACGGCCCGTTCGATCGACTCCCAGCGCCCGCCCCCCTCCTCCAGGGCGCCCGTCAGCACGTCCATCAGCGCGTCGGTGGCGGCCGCGTAGGCGGCCGCGAAGCACTCCTCCTTGCCGGAGAAGTGCTGGTAGAAGGTCAGGCGCGACACCTTGGCGCGCTTGAGCACGTCCGCGACGGTGACCGCCGCGTAGCCCTTCTCGGCGGCCGCCTCGGCCATCGCGGCGAGCAGCCGCGCGCGCTGCGAGGCGGTGACCTCCTCCCGGCTCAGGCCGTGCCGTCCCGGCGAGAGCCGCTTGGGTTCGGTGTCGGGAGAGTCCTCCATCGGACCGATGCTAGTGCCGGGCGCCCGCCGCCACCGGCGGTCGCGGACCGTCCGGCGGCGGGCGGACGACGCCGTCGCGGGCATGCGGACCGGACGTCAGACGGGGGTGATCGGCAGGGACCGGCGGGGCTCGAAGGCGAAGTCGGCGCCGGTGCTGAAGCGGACGACGGCGACCTCGTCGGGTTCGGGAACCGGCCGTTCCCGCCGCACGACGGCGAGCCGCCACTCCGCTTCGGTGCCGGTCGCCTCGACGTCCAGACGCGGGTCGACGGCCCGGACGGCGGCCCGCAGCGCGGTCGTCCACCCGGGGCCGCACAGGGAGATCCAGGCGCCGTCCTCGTGGGCCGGGGACGGGCGCACCGCGATGCCCCCCGCGGCGTCGAAGTCGGCGGTGACGTAGGCCGCGGGATTGAAGAGGGGGTGCACCGCGAGGAGGCGGGCCGCCCCCCGCGGGCCGTCCGGCAGGTCCAGCGCGCGCGCCAGGCGTTCCGCGGCGATGCCCGCGATGCCCGTGAGCTGCTTGCGGCGGATCCGCAGGAGCCCGTCGGCGTCGGCGGCATGCTCGGCCACGGCGAGCGCGAAGGCCCGGTCGAGCAGGTGCATCTGCAGGCACACCTCGTCCGCGATCCGGGCCAGCGCCGACCGGGAGAAGGCGGCGAAGTCGAGGTCGGACAGCAGCGGGCCGGAGTAGTCGGCGCGGCCCTCGTCGGCCGGGTCGATCGGGGCCAGCTCGAGGTTCGCGGCGCGGGAGCGCTCGTTGACGGCGAGCAGCGGGATGCCCCGGGCCTCCGGGTGGGACTCGTCGATGGTGACGGTCCAGGCGCAGTGGGGGTGCCGGTCGGCGGGGCTGCGCGGCGGGCGGTGGACGGGCCGCACCTGCGCCTTCGGATTGGTCGCGACCGCGGTCGCGTCGAACGTCGGGTCCTCGATGTCGTGGCACATCGAGCGGACGTAGGCGTCCCCCATCGGCTCGACGTCCATGAGGGCGCCGCAGTGGTCGAGGTGGAACTCGCCGTGCCACCGGTCGTGGACGGTGTAGCGGAAGTCCATGAACTGCGGCGGCGCGCCGATGTCGAGCTGCAGGCCCTTGAAGATCGTCGGGATGTCGCCCTTCCCGGGCACCTCGGGCGCGTAGCCGAGCGCCCGCTGCATCCGCCTGGTGTAGATCGGGCTGGAGGCCGCCCATTCCTGGATCGCGATCCGCGCCATCGCCTCCCGCCCGAAGTCGCTGATGCACCACGCCATGCCGGAGCGGTCGATGAGCTGCCCGATCAGGAGCAGCTCGGGGACGACGGCCGCGAGCTCCTCCCGGGAGAGGTCGGCGTAGCGGCTCGGAGGGGTCGCTCGGTTCATCTGCCGGTCTCCTCGATCGTCAGCGCGGGGCCAGGCCCAGGCGGGCGGCCGTCTTGTCCAGGTACTCGAGCACCGCGGCCTCGTCGGCGTCCGGCACGCCCCAGATCAGCTCGGACGCGCCCGCGGCGGACCACTCGGCCATGTCCTCGGGGCTTGGCTTCTTCGCGACCAGGATCCGCACGTCGGGCTCGCCCTCGCGGCCCGCTTCGGCCCACTCCTCGCGCAGCAGCCCGGCCTTGGCGGCGATGCCGCTCTCGATCGGGGTGGTCATCCACCCGTCGGCGTTGCGGGCGATCCACTTCATGGTCTTGGGCCCGCCGCCCGCGCCGATGACGACCGGGATGCGGCCCTGCGGCGGCTTGGGGTAGGCCCAGCTCGGCCCGAACGAGACGAACTCGCCGTCGTAGGACGCCTCGTCCCGCGTCCACAGCGCGCGCATCGCCTCGAGGTACTCCTTGAGGACGGTGCGCCGCCTGTCCGCGGGGACGTGGTGGTCGGCCAGCTCGTCGGTGTTCCAGCCGAAGCCGGCGCCGAGCGTGACGCGGCCGCCGGACAGGTGGTCGAGGGTCGCGAGCGTCTTGGCGAGGGTGATCGGGTCGGACTCCACCGGCAGCGCGACCGCGGTCGCCAGGCCGATCCGCTCGGTGACCGCGGCGGCGGTGGCCAGCGAGACCCACGGGTCGAGGGTGCGCGTGTACCGGTCGTCCGGCAGGTCCTGGCCGCCGGTGGGGTGCGGCGCGTCGCGGCGCACGGGGATGTGGGTGTGCTCGGGCACGTAGAAGGTGTCGAAGCCGCGCTCCTCGGCGGCCTTCGCGAGCACGGACGGCGCGATGCCGCGGTCCGAGGTGAAGAGCACTATTCCGTTGCGCATGGCGCCATGCTAGAACGTGTTCTACATACTTTGGAATGGTGACTGGACAGCTGTCTTGCCGAAGGACGGAGAACAGCCCCATGGAAACCGTCCAGCAGTGCCTCCGGTCGCTCGCCGACAGCGACGCGACGGCGATCAAGTTCGGTGACCTCACCTGGACGTGGCGGGAGTACGTCGCCGGCGCCGGTGCCCGCGCCGGCGCCATCGGGCCGATGCTCGCGCCGGACCGGCCTCCGCACGTCGGCGTGCTCCTCGCGGGCACCCCCGAGAACGCGTTCGCTCTCGCGGCGTCCGCCCTGGCCGGGTACGTCGCCGTCGGGATCAACGTCACCCGGCGGGGCCGGGCCCTGGCCGACGACATCCTGCGGGCGGACTGCCA
The DNA here is from genome assembly GCF_003947565.1 of Actinomadura sp. WAC 06369. Lineage (NCBI taxonomy): Bacteria > Bacillati > Actinomycetota > Actinomycetes > Streptosporangiales > Thermomonosporaceae > Actinomadura > Actinomadura sp. WAC 06369. Next base: position 90,907 of record NZ_QHJN01000009.1, read on the forward strand.
GGTGCTGCTGACGGACTCCGAGCACCTCCCGCTCCTCGACGGGCTCTCGCTTCCGGGCGTCCGGACGATCGACACGGACGGCGCCGAATGGCGGCGCGCGGTCGCCGAGCGGCCGGCCCGGCTCGAGCACCCGCGCGAGGTGGCGGCGGCGGACCCGTTCATGCTGATCTTCACGTCCGGCACGAGCGGGACGCCCAAGGCCGTCCAGGTCAGCAACCTCATGGTCGTCTTCTCGGGCGCCGCCCTGTGCGACCGGTTCGCCGTCACGGCGGCGGACACCTGCTACCTGTCGATGCCGATGTTCCACAGCAACGCGATCCTCGGCGGCTACGCCGTGGCGCTCTGCTCCGGCGCGGCGATGGCGCTCGCGCCCCGGTTCTCGGCCGGCGGCTTCCTCGCCGACGTCCGCCGGTACGGCGCCACCTACATGAACTACGTCGGGAAGCCGCTCGCCTACATCCTCCGCACGCCGGAGCGGCCGGACGACGCCGACAACCCGCTGCGGGTCGCCTTCGGCAACGAGGCGTCCGACCGCGACATCGACGCGTTCGCGCGCCGTTTCGGCACGACGGTCTGGGACGGGTTCGGCTCGACGGAGGCCGCCGTCATCATCACCCGCGAGAGCGGCACGCCGCCCGGGTCCATCGGGGTGCCGTGGGACGGGGTCGCGGTCTACGACCGCGCGACGCGCACGGAATGCCCGCGCGCCGAGTTCGACGAGCACGGGCGCGTCACGAACCTCGACGAGGCCGTCGGCGAACTGGTCAACACGCTGGGCGCCGGCCACTTCGGCGGCTACTACAACGACCCCGCCGCCACCCGCGAGCGCCTCGACGGGGGCATGTACTGGTCGGGCGACCTCGCCTACCGCGACCGGGACGGCTACGTCTACCTCGCCGGACGGACGAGCGACTGGCTCCGCGTGGACGGCGAGAACCTCGCCGCGGGGGTGGTCGAGAACGTCCTGGTCCGGCACCCCGCCGTCAGCCAGGCGGCGGTCTACGGCGTGCCCGCCCCGGACGTCGGGGACGACCTGGTCGCGGCGCTCGTCCTGCACGACGGCGGCTCCCTGACCCCGGCCTCGTTCGAGGAGTTCCTGGCGGCGCAGGCGGACCTGTCGCCGAAGGCGTGGCCGCGCTACGTGCGCATCGCCGGGGAACTGCCGACGACCGCGACGAACAAGGTGCTCAAGCGCGAGCTGGTGCGCGAGGGGACGGCCTTCGCCGATCCGTGCTGGATCCGCGAAGAGCGGGGCCGGCGGTACGGAGTGCGGACGTGACCGCGGGCGCGGGCCCGTCCGATCCGGTGCCCGCGCGGCTCTTGCGGCGGCCCGCCGGCCCACCTAAGGTGGACACATGTCCAGTCAGGTGACCAGTCCCACGCCGCGGCAGGGCCTCAACCCCCGGCAGGCCGAGACGGTGCGGAAACTGATGGCCGCCGGACTCGAGGAGTTGCGCGCCGTCGGGCACGAGGCGCTGACGGTGCGGACGGTGGCCCAGCGCGCGGGCGTCTCCCCCGCGACCGCCTACACCTACCTCTCGTCCAAGAACCACCTGTTCGCGGAGCTGTTCTGGCGGCATCTCACCGAAGGCGGCGCCCACGCGACGGCCGAAGGCGGGGCGACCGAGCGCCTGCAGGCGGCCGTCCGGGCGCTGACCGCCCGGATCGTCGCCGAACCGGAACTGGCGGCCGCGGTGACCCCCGCGCTGCTCGGCGGCGACCCGGACGTCGCCCGGCTGCGGCTGCGGATCGGCGGCGAGTTCTACGCGCGGTTCGAGACCGCCCTCACGGGGCCCGGACCGTCCGGCGAGCCGGCCGACGCCGCCGTGCTGGAGGTGCTGGTGCTCACCTTCACCGGGGCGCTGCTGCAGGCGGGCATGGGCCTGCTGACCTACGACCAGATCACCGACCGGCTCGTCACCTCCGTCGAAGTGATCATGAGAGGCAACGCATGACCGCCCCGAGCGGCGCACCGGCCGAACCCCTGGCCTTCGATCCCTACGACTACGACTTCCACGAGGACCCCTATCCGCTCTACCGGCGGCTGCGCGACGAGGCGCCGGTCTTCCACGCCGAGCGGGACGACCTGTGGGTGGTCTCGCGGCACGCGGACGTCTTCGACGTGCTCCGCGACGACGCGGCGTTCTCCAACCGGATGGGCGTCTCCCTCGACGCGAGCGCGTGGAACCCCGAGGCGCACCGGGTGATGAGCTTCCTGGCCCTGGACGGGCAGCGGCAGACCCGGCTGCGCAGGCTCGTCTCGGCCGCGTTCACGCCGCGGCGGGTCCGGGAGCTCCAGCCGCAGATCCAGCGGCTCACCGAGCACTACCTGCGACGCGCCTTCGCCGCCTGCGCCGAGCACGGCGAGGCGGACTGGATCGCCGACTTCGCCGGCAAGCTCCCCATGGACGTCATCTCGGAGATGATGGGGGTGCCGGAGTCCGACCGGGACGAGATCCGGCGCCTCGCCGACCTCGTCGTGCACCGCGAGGACGGCGTCCGCGACGTGCCCCCGGCCGGCATGGAGGCGGCCGTCGAGCTGATCACCTACTACGGCGGGATGGTCGCCGAGCGCCGGGCCGCGGCCGACCCCGCGGAGGACCTCACCGCCGCGCTCACCGTCGCCGAGATCGACGGCGACCGGCTCGCCGACGGCGAGATCATCGCGTTCCTGTTCCTCATGGTGGTCGCCGGCAACGAGACCACCACCAAGCTGCTCGGCAACGCCCTCTACCACCTGTCCGCGCACCCCGCGCAGAAGGCGGAGGTGCTCGCCCGCCCGGACGACCCCGAACCGCTGGTGACGGCGTGGATCGAGGAGACCCTGCGCCACGACACCTCCAGCCAGATGCTCGCGCGCTACGTCGTCGACGACGTCGAGATGCACGGCGTGACGATCCCCGCCGGCGCCAAGGCGCTCGTCCTGCTCGGCTCGGCCAACCGGGACGAGCGGGTCTTCACCGAACCGACCGCCTTCGACCTCCACCGGTCCAAGGACGAGCTCGGCCGGATCCTCAGCTTCGGCTCCGGCAAGCACTTCTGCCTGGGCGCCAACCTGGCCCGGCTGGAGGCGCGCGTCGTCCTCAACGAGCTGGTCCGGCAGGTGGGCGACTTCCACGTGCACGCCGACCGCGCCGTCCGCGTGCACTCCACCAGCGTCCGGGGCTTCGCCGCGCTGCCGACCGGCTTCACCCTGCGGAAGAGCTGAGGCGGAAGGGTTCGACGTGTCCAAGAAGTACCAGCACCCCGACCGGCGTCCGGCGGTGATCACCGGCGCGTCCTCCGGCATCGGCGCCGAGACCGCCCGGGTCCTCGCCGCGGCGGGGCACCCGGTCGCGCTCGGCGCGCGCCGCGTCGACGCCCTCGAGGAGCTCGCCGCGGCCATCCGCGCCGGCGGCGGCGAGGCGGTCGCGCACGCGCTCGACGTCACCGACGACGACGCGGTGGCCGAGTTCGCCGCGAAGGCGACCGCCGACCTCGGCGACATCGAGGTCGTGGTCAGCAACGCCGGCCTGGTGGCGCCCGGCGCGACCATCGAGGTCACCTCCGCGCGCTTCGCCCGGGAGATCGACCTCAACCTCGTCGGCGCCCACCGGATCGTGCGGACGTTCGTGCCCGCCATGGTCGAGCGCCGGCGGGGCGACATCGTCTTCGTCTCCTCCGACGTGGCGGTGCGCCCCCGCCCGTTCATGTCGGCCTACTCGGCCGGCAAGTGGGGCCTGGAGGGGATGGCGAACGCGCTGCAGATGGAGCTCGAGGGCACCGGCGTGCGGGCCTCGATCGTCCGGCCGGGGCCGACGTGGAGCGGCATGGGCACCGACTGGGACGACGGCGACGCCGCGTTCGTGCTCGACCAGTGGGTCCGCTTCGGGCTGGCCCGGCATCCCCACTTCCTCAAGGCGAGGGCGCACGCGGACGCGATCGCCACGATCGTCGGCGCACCGCGCGGCGTGCATCTGAGCCTGCTCGACGTCAATCCCGAAGCACCCGTGGAGGAGAGATCATGACTGCCCCCGGGCTCGACCGGCTCGCCGGGATCCCCGAGGTGAGCACGGTCCTGGACGACCGGAGCCCCGAGGTCCCCGAGATCATCCGCGGCACCGGGCATCTCCCGGAGATGCGGGTCGATCCGATCGGCCTGTTCCACCGCGTCCGCGCGGAGTGCGGCGACGTCGGACGCTTCCGGCTCGCCGACAAGGACGTCGTGCTGGTCAGCGGCGCCGAGGCGAACGAGGTGTTCTTCCGGGCGCCCGACGAGCTGCTCGACCAGGCGGCCGCGTACCCGTTCATGACGCCGATCTTCGGCAAGGGCGTCGTCTTCGACGCCTCCCCGGAGGAGCGGCAGCAGATGCTGAAGAACCAGGCGCTGCGCGGCGACATGATGCGCGGGCACGCCCGGACCATCGAGGCGGAGATCCGCCGGATGGTCGCGGACTGGGGCGACGAAGGCGAGATCGACCTCCTCGACTTCTTCGCCGAGCTGACCATCTACACGACGTCCGCGTGCCTGATCGGCAAGCCGTTCCGCGAGGAGCTCGACGCGTCCTTCGCGCAGCACTACCACGAGCTGGAGCGGGGCACCGACGCCATCGCCTACGTCGACGCGCACGCCGACATCGACAGCTTCCGGCTGCGCGACGCGGCCCGGGAGAAGCTGGTCGCGCTGGTGCAGGGGATCATCGACCGCCGCAAGGAGCGGGGCAAGGTCCCCCGCGAGGAGCGCGACCTGCTCGACGTCCTCATCTCCCTGGACATGAGCGCCGAGCACATCACCGGCATCTTCATCTCGATGATGTTCGCCGGCCACCACACCTCCAGCGGCACCGCGTCCTGGGCCATGATCGAGCTGCTGCGCCACCCGGACGTCCTCGCCGATGTGGTCGCCGAGCTGGACGCGCTGTACGCCGACGGGTCCGAGGTCTCGTTCCAGGCGCTGCGCTCGATCCCCCTGCTGGAGTCGGCGCTGAAGGAGACCCTCCGCCTGCACCCGCCGCTCATCATCCTGATGCGCCTGGTCCGGGAGGACTTCGAGCTGCTCGGCACCACCGTCCCCGCCGGGACGCTGCTCGCCGCGTCGCCCCGGGTCTCCAACCGGATCGAGGACGACTTCCCCGACGCCGAGCGGTTCGAGCCGGGCCGCTACATCGACCCCCGCCAGGAGGACCTGCAGAACCGCTGGACCTGGATCCCGTTCGGCGCCGGCAAGCACCGCTGCGTCGGCAACGCGTTCGCGATGATGCAGATGAAGGCCATCTTCTCCGTCGTCCTGCGCGACTTCGCCTTCGAGCCCGCCCAGCCTCTCGACTCCTACGGGGACGACTTCTCGAAGATGGTGATCCAGCTCAAGCAGCCCTGCCGCGTGAAGTACCGGCGCCGGGCGGGGCGGTGAGCCGGATGCGGGTCGTCGCCGACACGGGCATCTGCCAGGGGCACCGGCTCTGCCAGGGGGACGCGCCCGACGTGTTCGGGTTCGACGAGGAGAACGACGTGGTCGTGGTCCTCGACGAGCGTCCGGACGAGTCGCGCCGCGCGGACGTGGCCACGGCCGTGAAGTACTGCCCGGCCTTCGCACTCTCGATCGACGAGGACTGAGGAGACGCAGTGAGTGAGCACAGTGGGCTGACCCGGGCCGAGATCGAGGAGTTCTGGGACTCCTGGCTCGCCGGCAACCGGGAGGCCGAGCGGACCGGCGACTGGCGGATGCTGGCCGACTGGTACGCCGAGGACGCGTCCTACGGCTGGATGTACAGCCACGACGAGCACTTCATGGCGGTCGGCCGCGACCAGATCCGCGACTGGGCGATCGGCATCGAGATGGACGGCTTCGACGGCTGGCACTACGACTACCAGGTCACCGTCATCGACGAGCGGAAATCGATGATCGTCGGCTTCTGGAAGCAGAGGTCCGGCATCGTCAACGACGAGACCGGCGGGGAGTACGAGATCCTCGGCATCGGCGGCTCCTGGTTCGGCGTCGAGCGGCAGACCTCCGGACCGGACGAGGGCCAGGTCAAGATCGCCTGGCAGCGGGACTGGTTCGACCTGCCGTCGACCGCCCACACGTTCATGGAGATCGTCAAGTCCGGCAAGGCTCCCGAGTCGCTGCTGAAGCGGATGAAGGTCGCCGGCCACGGCGTCCCGGGCCACTACCGCTACAAGGACCTGACCTCGTCCCTCTGGCCCCCGCCGGTCGAACGCGGCGACTACATCACGCAGGCGCCCGGGCAGGCGCCGGGCGGCGCCGCGGAGGAAGCGCGGTGACCGGCCGCGTCCCGGGCAACCCGCCGGCCCGGCAGTACATCGACGGCAAGCTCCGCGGTGCGGGCGGCGGGGCGTCCTTCCCGATTCTCAACCCGGCCACCGGGCAGGAGATCGGCCGCGCGCCCGACGGCACCGCCGCGGACGTCGACGCGGCGGTCGCCGCCGCCTGGCGCGCGTTCGACGAGACGGCCTGGTCGTCCGACCGCGCGCTGCGCATCCGGGTGCTGCGCCAGTTCCACCGGGCGCTGCTCGACGACGCCGACCGGCTCCGGGCCCTCACGACCGCCGAGGCCGGGGCGCCGGCGTTCTTCGTCACCGGGCCGCAGTTCGACACCCCGGTCGAGAGCCTGAAGTGGACGATCGACCTCGCCGAAGGCTACGCGTGGGAGACCGACCTCGGCGTCGGCACCACGATGGGCATCCGCTCCCGCCGCACCGTGCGGCGCGAGCCGGTGGGCGTGGTCGCCGCGATCACCCCGTGGAACTTCCCCAACCAGATCAACCTCGCCAAGATCGGCCCGGCGCTCGCCGCCGGGAACACCGTGGTGCTCAAGCCGGCCCCCGACACCCCGTGGCTGGCGAGCGAGCTGGGCCGGCTGTTCGCCGAGCACACCGACGTCCCGCCCGGGGTGTTCAACGTCGTGACGCCCCGCGACAACGACACGGCGGCGCTGCTGACCACCGACCCGCGGGTGGACCTCGTCTCGTTCACCGGCTCCACCGCCACGGGACGGGCGATCGCGGCGGCCGCGGCGCCCACCCTGAAGAGGGTCTTCCTCGAGCTCGGCGGCAAGTCCGCGGCGATCGTGCTCGACGACGCCGACCTGGCGTCCGCCGTCGGCACCACCGCCTTCGCGGCGTCGGTGCACGCCGGCCAGGGCTGCGCCATCACCACCCGGCTTCTGGTGCCGCGGGACCGCTACGACGAGGCGGTGGAGATCGCCGCCGCGACGATGGGCTCGCTCGGCGCGAAGGACCCGCTCGACCCCGGCACGATCTGCGGCCCGGTGATCTCGGCGGCGCAGCGGGACCGGGTGAAGGGCTACCTCGACCTGGCGGCCCGGGAGGGCGGGCGGTTCGCCACCGGCGGCGGGATCGCCGAGCAGGAAGGCGAGCTGGCCGGCGGGTTCTGGATCGAGCCGACCGTGGTCGCCGGCCTCGACAACACCGCCCGGGTCGCCCAGGAGGAGATCTTCGGCCCGGTGCTGACCGTCATCGCGCACGACGGCGACGACGACGCCGTGCGGATCGCCAACGAGTCCCCGTACGGCCTCTCCGGCTCGGTCGACTCCGGAGACCTGGCGCGGGCCAAGGCCGTCGCCGACCGCGTCCGCACGGGGACGATCGGCGTCAACGGCGGCATGTGGTTCGGCGCGGACGCGCCGTTCGGCGGCTACAAGCAGTCCGGCATCGGCCGCGAGATGGGCGTGGCCGGGTTCGAGGAGTACCTCGAGACCAAGACCGTGGCCGAGCCGGCCCGACCCCAGGGAGACCAGCGGTGAGCAGATTCCAGGACAAGGTCGTCATCGTCACCGGCGCGGCGCAGGGCATCGGCGAGGTCTACGCCCGGGGGCTGGCCGCCGAGGGCGCCTCGGTGGTGGTCGCCGACATCAACGAGGACGCCGGCGCCCGGGTCGCCAAGGAGATCCGGGCGGACGGCGGCGCGGCGGTCTTCGCCCGCGCCGACGTGGCGTCGCCCGAGTCGGCGCAGGCCGTCGCGGACACGGCCGTCGCCGAGTACGGCGGCATCGACGCGCTGGTCAACAACGCCGCCATCTACGGCGACATGAAGTTCGACCTGCTCATCAGCGTCGACTGGGACTACTACCGGAGGTTCCTCGACGTGAACCTCAACGGCGCGCTCGTCATGACCCGCGCGGTGTACCGGGAGATGCGCAAGCGCGGCGGCGGCTCGATCGTCAACCAGTCCAGCACCGCGGCCTACCTCTACTCCGGCTTCTACGGGCTGGCGAAGGTGGGCGTGAACGGGCTGACCCAGCAACTCGCGCACGAGCTCGGCGGGATGAACATCCGGGTCAACGCGGTCGCGCCCGGCCCCACCGACACCGAGGCCACGCGGGTCCAGGCGGGCGACGCGGCCAAGGAGCTCGTCGGCGCCATGGCGCTCAAGCGGTTCGGCCGCCCCGAGGACATGCTCGGCGCGGTGAAGTTCCTGCTGTCCGACGACGCCGCGTGGGTGACGGGCCAGATCATCGCCGTCGACGGCGGCCAGACCTTCCGGCTGTAGGCGCGGACGAAATGGGGACCGACATGAGCGACGCCGTCCGCGTCGGGTTCGTGGGCCTCGGCGACATCGGGAAGCCGATGGCGGCGCGGCTGGCCCGGCGGCAGGCCGAGGCGGGCCTCGCCCTGAGCGTGTTCGACATCGCCGAGGCACCGGTCGCGGAGCTGGTCGAGGCGGGCGCGAAGGCGGCCGACGGCGTCGGCTCGCTCGCCGCCGGCAGCGACGTGCTGTGCGTGATGGTCAACAACGACGACCAGGTGCGCTCGGTGCTCGGCGAGGTGCTGGCCGCCGAAGGGACCGGCGCGGGACTCACCGTGGCCGTCCACTCGACCGTGGCGCCCGCGACGCCCGCCGAACTCGAGGCGCTCGCCGCGCGGCGGGGCGTCCGGCTGGTCGACGCGCCCGTCTCCGGCGGCGCGATGGGCGCGGGCACCGGCGAGCTGGCCGTCATGGTCGGCGGGTCCGCGGACGCCTTCGCCGCCGTCCGCCCGGTGCTGGACGTCCTGGCGAAGAAGGTCGTGCACGCCGGGGCGATCGGCGCGGGCACCCGGTTCAAGCTCGCCCGCAACCTGATGCACTACGCCGCGTTCACCGCCGCGACGGAGGCGCAGCGGCTGGCCGAGGCGGCCGGGCTGGACATCGCCGCCCTGGGCGACGTGGTCCGGCACACCGACGCGCTCACCGGCGGGCCGGGCGCGATCATGCACCGCGACACCACCGCCGCCCTGGAGCCGGGTTCGTTCTGGTTCACCACCTTCGACCACGTCAGGCGGCTCGCGGAGAAGGATCTCGACTTCGCCATCGCGCTGGCCGAGGAACTCGGCGTGGACGTGCCGATGGCCAGGATCGCCCGGGACGGGCTCGCGTCCGGGCTGGGTTTCCGCGAGGAGCGGTCATGAGCGACGAGAAGAACGGCAAGTTCGACGGACTCCCCGAAGCGCGGGCCCGGGGCCTCCGCAAGATGGAGCAGGTCTACGGCTTCGACATGAACGACGGCCCCGGCGACTTCTTCCGCTACACCGCCGACCACCTCTTCGGCGACATCTGGCACCGGCCGGGCCTCTCCGACCGGGACCGGCGCCTGCTCCTCATCGGCATGCTCGCCGGCCAGGGCGCCGCCGACGTGCTCGGCGTCCAGATCCCCGCCGCCCGCGCCGCCGGCGAACTCGACGACGCCGCGCTGCGCGAGATCGTCGTGTTCCTCAGCCACTACGCGGGCTGGCCGAACGGCGCGCGGCTCAACTCGGTCGTCGAGGAGACGATCGGCAAGGCGGCCCGGGCGGCAGCCAAGGCGGCCAAGGCGGCCGAGGCGGCCGAGGCCGCCCAGGACCAGGACTGACCCGGGAGCATCATGGCCATCCGCGTCCTTCATGTGGCGACCGGCAACGTCGGCCGCATCGCCCTCGCGCACCTCATCGAGGACCCCCGGTTCGAGCTGGCCGGGCTGGTGGTGTCGAACCCCGCGAAAGTCGGCCGGGACGCCGGCGAACTCGCCGGCCTGGACGCGGTCACGGGCGTCGCGGCCACCGCCGACCTGGACGCCGCGCTGGCCGCCGCGCGGCCGGAGTGCACGGTCTACTGCGCGCTCGGCGAGAACCGGCTCGGCGCGGCGCTCGGCGACGTCGCGAGGATCCTCGCGTCCGGCAGCGACGTCGTCGCCACCGCGCCGGTCCCGCTGGTCCACCCGTGGGGCGTGCTGCCCGAGCGGATGATCGCCCCCGTCGAGGACGCCTGCCGGACGGGCGGCACGAGCCTCTTCGTCACCGGCGTGGACCCGGGGTGGGCCAACGACGTGCTGCCCTTCACGATCGCGGCCACCTGCCGGCGGGTCGAGCAGGTGCGCTGCTCGGAGATGGCCGACTACGCCACCTACGACGGGGCGCCCGTCATGTTCGACTTCATGGGCTTCGGCCGTCCGCTGGACGAGGTGCCGAAGCTGTTCAGGCCGGGGATCCTGGCGGCGTCGTGGGGCGTCAGCCTGCGGATGCTCGCCCGCGGGTTCGGCTTCGAGCTGGACGAGATCACCGAGCGGTTCGAGCGTGAACCGGCGCCCGAGGCGTTCGACGTGGCCGCCGGGCACATCCCCGCGGGCGGGATGGCGGCGGTGCGGTTCCAGATCGCCGGCGTCGTCGGCGGCCGGGAAGTGCTCGTCATCGACCACACGACCCGCCTCCGCGGCGACCTGCGCCCCGACTGGCCGCAGCCGGCGCAGGCGGGCGGCTCCTACCGCGTCGAGATCGTCGGCGAGCCGTCGTACCGCGTCGACGTCTGCCCGTCCAGCGCCGAGGGCGACCACAACCACGCGGCGATCGCGGTCGGCGCCGGACGCGCCGTCAACGCGATCCCCGACGTCGTGGCGGCCCCGCCGGGCCTCCGGACCCCGCTCGACCTGCCCTTCAACACCGCCCGTGGCGTCTTCGCGACGACACTGGCCCGCTGACCCGCACGAGCTGACCCGCACGAGCTGACCCCGCACGAAAGGACATCGGCGATGGGACGTCTGGACGGGAAGACCGCCCTGGTCACCGGGGGCGCGCGCGGCATCGGCGCGGCCGCCGCCGCGGCGCTGGCCGCCGAGGGCGCGAAGGTCGTGATCGGCGACGTCCTCGACGAGGCCGGCGGGGCCGTCGCGGACGGCCTGGGCGACGCCGCCCGCTACGTGCACCTCGACGTGACGAGCCCCGCGGACTGGGCGTCCGCCGTCGAGACGACCGTCGCCGAGTTCGGCGGGCTCGACGTGCTGTTCAACAACGCGGGCATCGTCAACGGCGCGGCCGTCAACCGGTTCAAGCTGGAGAAGTGGCAGGAGATCATCGACGTCAACCTCACCGGCCCGTTCCTCGGCATCCGCGCGGCGGCGGACCCGATGATCGCGGCCGGCGGCGGCTCGATCATCAACAACTCCTCCATCGAGGGGCTGCGCGGCACCTCCTGGGCGCACGGCTACGTCGCCTCGAAGTGGGGGCTGCGCGGCCTGACCAAGTCGGTCGCGGTCGAGCTGGCCCCGCACGGCATCCGCGTCAACTCCCTGCACCCGGGCCTGATCCGGACGCCGATCACCGAGGGGTTCCCCGACGACCAGATCCCGATCCCCCTCGGCCGCCCCGGCCGCCCCGAGGACGTCGCGTCCTTCGTCGTCTTCCTCGCGAGCGACGAGTCGTCCTACGCCACCGGGACCGAGTTCGTCGTCGACGGGGGAACCGTCAACCAGATCCCGCACAAGGGCTGACCGCCACCACCTACGCGAGGCAAGGATCGATGAACGCACACTCCTCCCCCGGACTGGCCGTGCCCCGGGCGCTCCCGGCCGCGGACCTCCCCCACGACGCCGAGCGGTTCGACGTCGTGGTGGTGGGCTTCGGCATCGCCGGCGGCTGCGCCGCGCTGGAGGCCGCGCGCTCGGGAGCCCGGGTGCTGCTGCTGGAGCGCGCCGCCGTCCACGGCGGGACGTCCAGCATGTCGGGCGGCCACTTCTACCTCGGCGGGGGCACCGCCGTCCAGAAGGCCACCGGCCACGAGGACACGGTCGAGGCGATGGCGCGGTACCTGACGGCGAGCACCAAGGACCCGGACGAGGAGAAGATCCGGGCGTACTGCGAGGGGTCGGTCGCGCACTTCGACTGGCTGGAGGCGCTGGGGTTCGAGTTCGAGCGGTCCTACTTCCCGGGGAAGGCGGTGATCCAGCCGGGCACCGAGGGGCTGATGTTCACCGGGAACGAGAAGGTGTGGCCGTTCCGCGACGAGGTCCGCCCGGCGCCGCGGGGGCACAAGGTGCCGGTGCCGGGCGACACCGAGGGCACCAAGCTGGTGATGGACCTGCTGCGGGACCGGGTCGAGGAGGCCGGCGTCGAGGTCCGGTACGAGACCGGCGCCACCAACCTGGTGGTCGCCGGGGACGGCGCGGTCACCGGGGTCGCGTGGCGGAACTTCGACCGGACCGGGGTGGTCGCCGCCGCCGGGGTCGTGATCGCGGCCGGCGGGTTCGTGATGAACCCGGACATGGTCGCGGCCTACACCCCGGCCCTCGGCGGGAAGCTGTTCACCCTGGGCGGCAGCTACGACGACGGCCTCGGCATCCGGCTGGGCCAGTCGGCGGGCGCCGCGCTCGAGCACATGGACGAGCCCTTCATCACCGCGCCGTTCTACCCGCCGTCGTCCCTGGTGAAGGGGCTGATCGTCAACAACCGCGGCGAGCGGTTCGTGGCCGAGGACGGCTACCACGCGCGGACGTCCGCCTTCGTGCTGAAGCAGCCGGGCGCGGCGGCGTACCTGATCGCCGACAGCGAGCACATGGAGGAGCAGCGGATGCCGCTGGTCCCGCTGAAGGACGGCTACGAGACGATCGAGGAGATGGAGGCCGGTCTGGGCCTGCCGCCGGGCTCGCTCGCGGCGACGATGGCGCGGTACAACGAGCACGCCGCGCGGGGCGAGGACCCCGACTTCCACAAGCATCCCGACTGGCTGGCACCGCAGGTCAAGGGTCCCTGGGGCGTCTACGACCTCACCCTCGGCACCGCCCTCTACGCGGGCTTCACGCTCGGCGGCATGGCCACCACCGTCGACGGCGAGGTGCGGCGCGCGGACGGCTCGGTCATCGGCGGGCTCTACGCGGCCGGGGCCTGCGCGTCCAACATCGCCCAGGACGGCGCCGGCTACTGCTCGGGCACCCAGCTCGGCGAGGGGTCCTTCTTCGGCCGCCGCGCCGGCCTCGCCGCCGCGGCCCGGGCGCGCGAGACGTCCCGCCGGCCCGTCCCCTGACGGACCCGCCGCGGCGGCCCGCTCCGGGGCCGGCCGCTCACAGGAGGCGGAAGGCGTCCCCCGCGTTCACCCGTCCGGGCGTCACGACCTGCGCGTAGACGCCCGCGCACGGGCGCGGCCCGAGTCCGGGCACCGGCTCGACGAGGTTGAGCCGGGCGGGGGCGCGGAGCGCCGCGGTGTCGCGGGGCAGCGCGCCGTGCTCCAGCGTCGGCACGGAGCAGCGCGGCGTCGGCGCCATGACGCGCAGGACGGCCTCGCCGATCTCCAGGTCGCGGCCGACCCAGGCGTTCTCGCCGAAGCCGGGGCCGCCGGTGTCGAGCACGATGTTGGGCCGGTACCGCGCGGCCTCCATGACGCCGCGCTCCCCCGCCTCCGCGATCGCGTCCAGCGTCGCGGTGCCGACCAGGTGGACGGGCGCGAAGTCGACGAACGTGCCGGGCGGGGACCCCTGCCCGAGGACGACCTCCTCGTCCTCCACCTCGGCGGTGACCCCGGCCGCGAGGACCTGGTCGGGGACGGCGCGCGCCAGCGTGGCGCCGTCGGGACGGGTGCCGGTGAGGACGACGCGGCGCCCGAGCGCCTCCGACAGGGCCGCGTCGGCGCCGGCGTCGCCGCTGCGCACCGTCCGGCCGTCCGGCAGGACGATCCGCACCCCGGTGCCGTCGGTCACCGCCGACATGGTCAGCAGGGCGCGCCACAGCCGGGGGCTCTTGGCGCTCGCGATCCGCCCGCTCTCGGCGTCGAGCAGCGCCCATCCCCGGTCGCCGGCGACGCCCGTCGCGACCAGTTCGGCCGAGGGCAGCTCCTCGCCCAGCATCGACTTGACCGGATAGCGCCACAACTCCGCGGCCGTTCCCGCCATGGCCCCCTCACTTCCTTCCGTGGTCGCGGTCCAGGTCGGCCGCCTTGGCGGCGCGTTGGGCGAAGACGTCCTCGCGGCGCTCCTCCATCTGCCGCAGCGCCTCCTTCCGGCCGCGTTTGGAGAGCCGGTCGATGTACGTGCGGCCGAACAGGTGGTCGGTCTCGTGCTGCAGGCAGCGGGCGAAGTAGCCCGTCCCCTCGATGACCAGCGGGCGCCCGTCCTTGTCGGACCCCCGCGCCACGGCACGGTCGGTGCGGGGGACCTCCATCGAGGCGCCGGGCACCGACAGGCACCCCTCGACGTCGTTGAGGAGCCTGCGGTCGCCCGCTTCGGGCAGTTCCAGGACGGGGTTGACGAGGTGGCCGACGTGCCGGACCCCGTGGTCGTCCGGGCAGTCGTACACGAACAGCCGGAGGTCGACGCCGACCTGGTTGGCCGCCAGCCCCGCGCCGTCCGCGGCGTACATCGTCGCGAACATGTCGTCGATCAGGGCCGACAGCTCCGGCGAGCCGAAGTCGGACACCTCGCGGCACGGGCGCGCCAGGACCTCCTCGCCGACCACGGTGATCCGGCGCACCGAACCGCGCCGCGCCTCCGGCGGCAGGTCCGGGTAGGAGTCGACGGGACTCCCCTGCACGCGGACCCGCCGGTCGACGGGTTCGGAATGCTCGTGACCAGCGGCCATGCTGCCCCTCCTTGTCCGCACGCCGCGAACGTCCCCGCGACGCGACGCTCCGGCGGGACTTGCCGTGATCTTTGCAAAGTAGCAGACTTTGCAAAGTGACTGAGGACGACCTCGACGCCCTGCGCGACCCCCCTCGCGGCACCGGCGGCGGGCTGCGCGAACACGAGGTCCGCACGGCGCTCCTGGACCTGCTGGCCCGGGTGGGCACCGCCACCGCGACCGAGGCCGCCGCCCGCCTGGGCTACAGCTCCGGCCTCTGCTCGTTCCACCTGAGGCAACTCGCACGGCACGGGTTCATCGAGGAGGCGCCGCGCGGCGGGGGCCGCGCCCGCCCCTGGCGGCTGCGGCGCGGCGACCGGGCCGCGGACGCCTCGGGCGAGGCGTTCGGCGACCTGGCCCGCGGGCTGGAGGACGAGAGCTGGCACCGGTGGCTCGCCCACCGCGACCAGGCGCCGCCCGAGTTCCGCCGCGACGAGGCGTTCAGCGCCGTCGCGTACCTGACCCCGGAGGAGATGAGCCGGGTCGCGGACGCCGTCCGGCGGGCGCTCGCCCCCTACCGGGATCGGGAGCTGCGCCCCCTGTCCCGTCCGGAAGGCGCCCTGCCCGTGGCCCTTATCGCCCGGTTGTTCCCCCTGCTCCCCCACACCCC